>NZ_JBFUGA010000011.1:0-85379 GCF_056403155.1 Methylobacterium sp. P3_A11 | reverse complement strand
GCTGGAAACGAATGTCGCGGAGCTGCGCGCGGCCGCCGAGACCGCCGAGCGCGGGCGGACCGAGGATGCCGAGCGGGCCGCAGCCGGAATCGGACGCGCGGCCGAGCGGATCGGCAAGCTCGCCGAGGCGCTGGGCGGCGCCGGGTCGCGCGGGTGAGGGCGGTGGCGCGGCCCGTCGAATCGAAGCCGCCGGTCATCGAGGCCATCGGTCACCCGATGACGCCCCGCTCATCCGTCCTGCAGCAGAATGGCGGCTGGTCCTGAGGGCCTATGAGCGCGCATCCCGTGAGCGCTCTCGAGATCAAGCAGGACGACCTGTCCGGCGAACAGACGCGTCTGGTGTTGGCCCTTCACCTAGCCGGCATGCAAGCCGCTTCGCCGCCCGGCAGCGTGTTCGCCCTCGATCTCTCGGGCCTGCAGGCCCCGGAGGTCACCGTATGGACGGCGTGGCGCGCGAATCGCGTGGCCGCCGTCGGAGCGATCAAGATGCTGCCGGACGGCACCGCCGAGGTGAAGTCCATGCGGACCCATCCCGAATTTTTGCGTCAGGGCGCCGGCTCGGCCATCCTCGAGACCGTCATCGCCGCTGCCCGCACCCGGGGTGTCCGCCGTCTGAGCCTCGAGACCGGCAGCGGACCGGCGTTCGAGCCGGCTCTCGCACTCTACCGATGCCGCGGCTTCGCGAACGGCGCAGCTTTCGGTCAATACAGTGCGACTGAATTCAATCAGTTCTGGCACTTGGATCTGGACTGACCCGTCGGCGCGCGCCGAACGATTCTGGCTGCGCAAGACAGGCCTGGGCGCCCCCTGTCACCCGGTCTCGGCGATGTAGCGCCCGAGCGCCGCCGCCGCCCGCAGCATATGGGCGCGCATCCGTCGAGCCGCCGTCTCGCCGTCGCCCTCCGCGATCGCCGCCAGGATCTCGCCATGCTCCTCCCGCGATCGGCGGATCCGGTCGGCGTGGCGCAGCTGTGTCCTGCGGAAGGCGGCGAGCCGCTCCCGGATTGCCAGCGCCTGCTCGGCCATGAAGCCATTGTGGGTCGCCGTGTAGAGCGCCTCGTGGAAGGTGCGGTTGAAGCGATCGTAGGCGTCGACGTCGCCCGCCTCGACGGCTGCGGCCGATTCTTCATGGAGTTCCATGAGTTGGCCCCGTTCCAGGGGCGTCATCCGGTAGGTGGCGAGCCGGGCGCACATCGCCTCGATCTCGGCGGTGGTCTCGAACATGTCGGCGATTCGCTGCGGCGTCAGCCGGGCGACCACGACTCCCCGGCGGGGTCGCATCTCCACTAGTCCGGAGGCCGCCAGTTGCCGCAGGGCCTCCCGGACAGGCGTGCGCGAGGCTCCGTAGCGCTGCGCGAGGTTCTGCTCGTCGAGCGCCGTGCCGGCGGCGATCGTCCCCGATGCGATGGCATCGGTGAGGGCGTCCCGGATCCGATCCGAGAGGAGCCCGCTGTCGATCTTCTGGAACTCGCCGTGCATTCACCGTTCCCGGACACGCGCTGCCACGCGCGAACGCCATACTCCCAGGATGACGGCGCAACACAACAGCCTAATCCGTCGACCGAGAGGAAAGAATCCCGCGCCCCGGGCCTCAGCCTACCAGCGCTCGCACCGTCAGGAACAGGATCGAGGGTCCGACGAGGCAGCCGATTCCGGTGTGGAAGGTCGCGGTCAGCGCCCCGTAGGGCACGAGTTTGGGATCCGTGGCCGCCAGGCCGCCCGCGACCCCGCTGACGGTGCCCATCAGTCCGCCATACGCCATCGCCGAGCGCGGGTTGTCGAGGCCGATCAGCCGGGCCACCAGGGGCGTGCCCACCATCACCATCACGGCCTTCGTAACGCCGGTGGCGATCGAGAGCGCCATCACGGTGGAATCGGCCCCGATGGCCGCGCCGGTGACGGGGCCGACGATATAGGTGATCGCCCCGGCGCCGATGGTCGTGATCGAGACCGCGTCGTGATAGCCGAAGGCCACGGCGGTCAGCGTGCCGACGATGAACGGCAGGATCGTGCCGAGGGCCAGGGCCAGCACGCCGAGCAGCCCGGCGCGGCGCGCCTCGATCACATCGACCTCGAAGGCCGTGGCGACGATCGCGAAGTCGCGCAGCATCGCCCCGCCCATGAGCCCGATCCCGGCCAGGGCCGGGATATCGGCAAGCCCTTTCTTCCCGCCCGTGGAGAGGCCGCCGACATAGGCGAGGATCAGCCCGAGCACGATGGCGATGGCGGATCCATGGACGCGTCCGTTGGTGAAGTGCCTGGCCGCCAGATTGGAGACGAGGATCAGCGCGCCGACGACCGCGAAGGCGGCCACGAGGCTCTGCTCGATGAAGACGTGCTCGATGCCGTGCCAGATGTCGTATCCCATGGCGCTCACCCCTTCCTGGCCAAGGACGCGTCGGCCGTTGCCGTCGGAGCCGGCTCGGTCTCGCCGCCGATTACGGACCCGCCGTGCTGGACCGTGGCGCTGCCGGGATCGCGCCGGCCGAAGCGACTGAGGAGTGCCACCGCGCCGAAGCACAGGACCAGCGATCCGGTCGCGGCGATGAGCACGATCGGGCCGCCGCTGACGGCCGCCACCACGTTCTGCTGTGCCGCCATGGCCACCACGATCGGGATGTACATGCCCGCCCAGAACTCGACGCCGAACTGGACCCCCTTGGTCAGGCGCCCCCGCCGGGAGAGCCACAGGCGGGCCGCGATCAGCAGGATCATGGCGATGCCGACGCCGCCGACATTCGCCTTCACGCCCAGGGCGAGCCCCAGAAGGTCACCGAGATACACGCCGATCAGCGTGCAGGCTGCGAGCAGGGCGACACCGAGGACGATCATCGGCGTTGGCCCTTCGCGGTGATCCGCTTGTCACCGCGCGCTGGCGGCCGGATCGACGCGCTCGGCATGGAGCGTCTCCTTCCCTGTCGGCTCGGTGGCCTTTCTGTTATTGTATGCAGGACATTGACTTGACGGCAATCCCGTATACGAAACTGTGATGAAGGCGGGTTTGAAAATACTCCACTCCTTAGCTAGTTGGTGGTGAGCATACCGAGAGAGGGCGGGCGTATGACCGGTTGGCAGAGCGAGCGCCTCGCACGCGACGCGCGGATCGAGGCGGGCCGCACGCATGCGGACGGCAAGGTCGTGCCGCCCAGGGCGGTCGTCGATCTGCTGGAGGCGGTCCTGCGACCCGGCGACCGCGTCTGCCTCGAGGGCGACAACCAGAAGCAGGCGGATTGCCTGGCCCGCGGCTTAGCGGCCTGCGATCCCGACAAGATCCACGACCTGCACATGGTCCAGTCGGGGATCGTGCTTCCGGAGCATCTCGACGTGTTCGAGATCGGTATCGCGAAACGGCTGGACTACTCGTATTCCGGCCCGCAGGGCGCGCGGATCGCCAAGATGCTGTACGGCGGCCAGATCGAACTCGGGGCGGTCCACACGTACCTGGAGCTGTTCGCCCGCTACTTCATCGACCTCACGCCCAACGTGGCGCTGATCGCGGGCGTGTCGGCCGACCGGGACGGCAACCTGTATACGGGACCGAATACCGAGGACACGCCGACCGTCGTGGAGGCGACCGCCTTCAAGAACGGAGTGGTGGTCGCGCAGGTCAACGAGATCGTCGACAGGGTCCCACGGGTGGATATCCCGGGCGACCGGATCGACTTCGTGGTGGAGGCCGACAAGCCCTTCTACGTCGAGCCGCTGTTCACCCGCGACCCGGCCGCCATGACCGAGACCCAGATCCTGATCGCCATGATGGCGATCAAGGGGATCTACGCCGAGTACGGTATCCGCCGCCTCAACCACGGCATCGGGTTCGGCACCGCCGCCATCGAGCTGCTGCTGCCGACCTACGGCGAGAGGCTCGGCCTCAAGGGCAAGATCGCCACCCACTGGGCGCTCAACCCGCACCCGACGCTGATCCCGGCGATCGAGTCGGGCTGGGTCAAGCAGATCCACTGTTTCGGTTCGGAAGTCGGGATGGACCGATACATCCGTGCGCGGCCCGACATCTTCTTCACCGGACCGGACGGGAGCCTGCGCTCGAACCGGGCCTTCTGCCAGACCGCCGGCCTCTACGCCTGCGACATGTTCATCGGTGCGACCCTCCAGATCGACCTGATGGGGCATTCCTCGACGGTGACGCAGTCGCGGGTCGCCGGCTTCGGCGGCGCCCCGAACATGGGCTCGGATCCGCACGGACGGCGGCACCCGTCCGATCCCTGGATGAAGGCGGGACGGGAGGGCCAGATCGTCGGCGACCCGGCGTTGATGCGCGGGCGCAAGCTGGTGGTGCAGATGGTCGAGACCTTCGGCGACAAGCTGGTGCCGACCTTCGTGGAGAAGCTCGACGCCCTCGAACTGGCGAAGACGATCGGCCTCGAGCTGGCCCCCGTCATGATCTATGCCGACGACGTGACCCACATCGTCACCGAGGAGGGCATCGCCAACCTCCTGCTGTGCCGGGACGCCGACGAGCGCGAGCAGGCGATCCGGGGCGTTGCCGGCTACACCGAGGTCGGACGGGGGCGCGACCGGGCGAAGGTTGAGGACCTGCGTACCCGGGGTATCATCCGCCGCCCGGAAGATCTCGGCATCGAGCCCCTCGACGCCGACCGGGCGCTGCTCGCCGCGAAATCGATTAAGGACCTCGTCCACTGGTCCGGCGGGCTCTACGAGCCGCCCGCCCGGTTCCGGAACTGGTAGGTTGGCGACCGACGGCGCGGACGCGACACACGGCTGTCCCACCCTCGTCCCGAGGGGCGGGGCGGCAGCCCGGCCTCGGAGGATCTCCCCAGGGATCGCGGCCCTTCGGATATCGGCCGTCGTGGCCTCCGCTACGCTTGCCCACCTCACGATGAGGTGTCCCGATTGGATGACGGATCGTCCCGCGAGGAACCGGCCATGGAATCCCTGACCTTCCGACACACCACCAAGACGCCGCTGCCCGGCACGGTTCCGAGCGCGATCACCGGCGTTGTCGCCTCCGGCAACCTGGAGATCCTGCTGGAGCGGGTGCTCCCGCCGGATGCCTGCGAAGTCGCCATCGACACACCGATCGCCGGCTACGGCGACGTCTGGGCAGCGGTAGTGGCGGATTTCATCGCGCGGGCGCAGCCCGGCGGCATCCGGATCAGCATCAACGACGGCGGCGCCCGCCCCGACACCGTGTCCCTGCGCCTGCTCCAGGGCGCGCGGCTGATGGAGGCCTGACCATGGCTGGCAACCGCGCCGCGCGTTTCGATCCGGACGCCCTGAGCTGGTACGAGGCCACCGCGCGCCAGCGCGTCGCGGCGCTGACCGATGCCGGAAGCTTCCGCGAGTTCCTGGGACCGGCCGAGCGGCGCATGAGCCCGCACCTGCCGCTGTTCGATCTCCCGCGCGCCTTCGACGACGGCATCGTGGTGGGCCGGGCGACCCTCGGCGGCAGCCCGGTCCTGATCGCCGCCCAGGAGGGCCGCTTCATGGGCGGGGCCTTCGGCGAGGTGCACGGGGCCAAGCTCGTCGGTCTCCTCCGCGCGGCCCTAAACCTGAAGCCGAAGGCGGTGCTGATCCTGTTCGACACCGGCGGTGTCCGCCTGCAGGAAGCCAATGCCGGCGAGACCGCCATCGCCGAGACGATGCGGGCCATCGTCGAGGTGCGTGCCGCCGGCATCCCGGTCGTCGGCCTGATCGGCGGCCGGGCCGGCTGCTACGGCGGCGGCGGGCTCATCGCCGGCACCTGCTCGCGGCTGGCCGTCTCGGAGGGCGGCCGCATCTCGGTCTCCGGTCCGGAGGTGATCGAGACCAACAAGGGTGCCGAGGAGTTCGATTCCCGCGACCGGGCGCTGGTCTGGCGCACGATGGGTGGCAAGCACCGCCGGCTGATCGGGGGCGCCGACGCGTTCTGCGCCGACACCGTCGCGTCCTTCCGGACGGCGGCCCTCGCGCTGATCGACCATGCGCCGGCCTTCGACCTCGCGACCCTGGAGGCCGAGCAGGCGCGCCTGGAATCCCGGATCGACCGCTACGGCGCCTGCCGCGACGCCACGGATGTCTGGGCGCGGCTCGGCGTCAACGATCCCGATGCCGTGCCGGCGATGGACACCGATGCGTTCGTCGAGACCGTGACCCGCAGCCGGGAGGCCGATCATGACGCTCGCTGAGATCCTCGCCGCGCTGTTCCCACACGGTCACGCCGTCGAGGTTCGCGACGGCCTCGTGACCGGCACCGGCCCCTTTGCGGGCGGGCGGATCCACGTCGTTGGCGTCGACGGCGACACGCCGCTCGGCGTCGAGGGCACCCTGACCCTATCGCGCGCGGTGCTCGACGCGGTGCGGGCGGGCGACCGGGCTCCGATCCTGGTGGCGGTCGATTCCGACAGCCAGCGCATGAGCCGGCGCGACGAGCTCCTCGGCCTGAACGAGTGCCTCGCGCATCTCGCCAAGGTGCTGCTCCTGGCCGACCGGTCGGGCCATCCGACGATCGGGCTGATCTACGGTCACTCGGCCGCCGGGGCCTTCATCGCCACGGCGCTCGCCACCCGGGTGCTGGCGGCTCTGCCCGGCGCCAACCCGAGCGTCATGGACCTGCCCTCGGTCGCGCGGGTGACCAAGCTGCCCCTCGCCAAGCTCGAGGAGATGGCGCAGTCGACACCGGTCTTCGCACCCGGCCTCGACAACATGGTGGCAACCGGTGCGGTCCACGCCGTCCTGGACCCGAGCCAATCCCTCGAACGGCAGATCCGCGCGCTCATCGGTGGGATGCCGCCCGGGGATGTCCGCGACCGCCTGGGCGCGGAGCGGGGCGGGCGGCCGGTGGCGGGCACCGTCGCCGCCGCGGTCGCCGAGCAGGCGCGCTTTGGCTGAGGCCTTCAGGCGGCACGACCTCGTCCGCGCCGATCCGGCGGCCTGGACGGCCTGGCTCGCGGGTCGGCCCGATCTCGGCGGGCTCCCGCACCTCGCGGGCTGGGCGGCGGCCGGCCATCCGCTGATCGTCCGGCGCCGGGTGCCCGGGGAAACAGGGGAGGCGATCCCCCTCGGCCTGCCCCTGCCGCCGGCCGACGGAAAGCGGCGGATCGGCCTCGCGCTGCCACAGGCCGCGCTGACCCGCGTCGCGCCGATCAGGCTGGCCGACGCCGCCGCACAAGCGCCATCGCCCTGGCGGGCGAGTCTCGCGGCCCTGACGGCTCTCGGAGATCGGCACGGACCCGCGCCGCGGCCGTTCGGCAGCCTCCTCTGGCAGGCGTTCACCGGCCTGACCTACCTGAGCCCCACCTCCGACCTCGACCTGCTCTGGCCCTGCCGGTTGCCGGTATCCCGGGGCCTGCTCGATGGCATTGCCGTGGTCGCTGAGGCGGCGCCGATGGGCATCGACGGCGAGATCCTGCTGCCGGACGGCACCGGCCTGCACTGGCGCGAACTGCGCGACGCACCGCAGGACGGATCGATCCTCGCCAAGGGCCTGGACCGGCTGGATCTCCGTCCGGTCGCGTCGCTGCGCGAGCGGGAGCCTGCATGACCCTCGCGGTTCTCCTCTCCGGCCAGGGCGGGCAGCACGCCGCGATGTTCGCCATCACGGCCGATCACCCGGCCGCGCAGGACGTGTTCGCGGCCGCCAAGCCGCTCCTCGACGGCGCCGACCCGCGTGATCTCGCCCGCGCGGGCGGTGACGCGCTGCACGCGAACCGGACCGGGCAGATCCTCTGCTGCGTGGCCGCTCTGGCCGCCTGGCAGGCGCTGGGCGACGCGAAACCGGACCGGGTGATCGTGGCCGGCTACAGCATCGGCGACCTCGCGGCCTGGGGCATCGCAGGACGCCTCGGCCACGCGGACGTCCTGACACTGGCCGCCCGTCGCGCGGAGGCCATGGATGCCGCCTCGGGTGCCGGGTTCGGCCTCGCGGGGATCCGCGGCCTCGCCCTCGCCGTGCTCGACGACCTGGCTTCGCGCCACGATTGCCACCTCGCGATCCGCAACGCCGCCGACAGCGGGGTGGTCGGCGGCCCGCGCGCGGCCCTGGAGGCGCTGTGCCGCGAGGCCATCGGCGCCGGGGCGCAGCGGGCCGTGATCCTCCCGGTCCACACCCCCTCGCACACGCCCCTGCTGGCCGACGCCACGGCGGCCTTTCGGGGGGCGCTCGCCGAGGCGCCCCCGTGCCGTCCGCCGCCCGGCGCGCCGCGTCTCCTCAGCGGTCTGGACGGCGCGGCGGTCTTCCGCGACGGGGACGGGCGGGAGAAGCTCGCGCTTCAGATCTCGCATACGATCGACTGGGCCGCCTGCCTGGACGCCTGCCGGGAATACGGCGCAGACCGTGTCCTCGAACTCGGTCCCGGCCATGCCCTCGCGACGATGGCTCGGACGGCGCTTCCGGACGCGCGGGTCCACGCCGTCGACGAATTCCGCTCGCTTGCAGGCGTCACCGAATGGCTGGCGCGGCCTTAGTCACGCCGCGCCTACTTGGCGGTTCGCCGCCTCCGGTGCCCTACTATTACGGTGATGTGCGCAAGGCCTCGCGGTCGCCTGGCACAATACTGATGTCGGGGCCTCGCCTTGACGCGCGGGGCGTCGCGGTCGTAGCAGCCGGGCATCTTCGGAACGGGACGGGTTCATGACGGCCAAGCGAGCGCTGATCACGGGTGTGACGGGCCAGGACGGGGCGTATCTGGCGCAGCTGCTCCTGCAGAAGGGCTACGCCGTCACCGGCATCGTGCGCCGCTCCAGCCATGCCGGCGTGTTCGATCACCGGTTGAAATGGCTCGGCATCCTCGACGATGTCGAGCTGGTCGACGGCAACCTGCTCGATCAATCCGCCCTGTTGCGCATCGTCCAGGCCGCCAAGCCCGACGAGATCTACAACCTCGCCGCGCAGTCGTTCGTGACCTCGTCCTGGCAGCAGCCGCTGCTGACCGGTCAGGTCACGGGCTTGGGCGCCGCGCATATGCTCGAATGCTTGCGCTCGGTGGCGCCGCAGGCGCGTTACTACCAGGCCTCGACCTCGGAGATGTTCGGCCTGATCCAGGAGGCCAAGCAGAGCGAGACGACGCCGTTCTACCCGCGCTCGCCCTACGGTGTGGCCAAGCTCTATGCCCACTGGATGACGATCAACTACCGCGAGAGCTTCAATCTGCACGCCTCGAACGGCATCCTGTTCAACCACGAGAGCCCGCTGCGGGGCGTCGAGTTCGTCACCCGCAAGGTCACGGACGCGGTGGCGCGGATCAAGCTCGGCAAGCAGAAGGAGCTGCGGCTGGGCAACATCGACGCCAAGCGCGACTGGGGCCATGCTCGCGACTACGTGCAGGCGATGTGGCTGATGCTGCAGCAGGACCGGCCGGACGACTACGTGATCGCCACGGGCCGGACCACGACGGTGCGGGACATGTGCGCGATCGCGTTCAAGCATGTCGGCCTGAACATCGACGAGCACCTCGTCATCGACCCGGCCCTGTTCCGCCCGGCGGAGGTCGAGGTGCTGCTGGGCAACCCCGCCAAGGCGAAGGCGACCTTCGGCTGGGAGGCGCAGACCAGCCTGGAGGCGCTGATCACCGAGATGGTCGACGCTGACCTCAAGCGCCTCAGCGCCAACGCCTGAGCGGCCGGCCCGCGGGCAGGCTCGCCGACGGCGGCCGGCCGATCCATATGGCGCGCAGTCCCAGACGGAGAGGCGCGCCGTGAAGACCTACCAGCTCTACATCGACGGGCAGTTCGTCGATCCGGTCGAGGGCTCGTGGTTCGAGTCGATCGATCCCTATCGCGGCGAGCCCTGGGCGCGCATCCCGCGCGCCGGACGTGCCGACGTCGACCGGGCGGCGGCCGCCGCCAAGCGCGCCATGTGGGACGGCCCCTGGGCCACCATGACGGCCTCGGCCCGCGGCAAGGTTCTGCGCCGGATCGGCGACCTCGTGGAGCGCGACGCCAGGGCGCTCGCCGAAATCGAGGTCCGCGACAACGGCAAGCTGTTCGCCGAAATGTACGGGCAGACCCGGTACCAGCCCGAATGGTGGTGGTACTACGCGGGGCTCGCCGACAAGGTCGAAGGCGCCCAGGTGCCGATCGACAAACCCGAGACCTTCGCGTTCACCCGGCACGAGCCGGTGGGCGTGGTCGGGGCGCTGACGGCGTGGAACTCGCCGCTCCTGTTCGTAGCCTGGAAGTGCGCCCCGGCCCTGGCGGCCGGCTGCGCCGTCGTGGTGAAGCCCTCCGAGTTCGCCTCGGCGAGCACCCTCGAATTCGCCCGCCTGACCAAGGAGGCCGGGCTGCCTGACGGCCTGTTCAACGTCGTGACCGGCTTCGGCGGCGAGGCGGGCAGCGCCCTCGTCGAGCACCCGGACGTCGCCAAGATCACCTTCACGGGCTCCGACGTGACCGGGGCGAAGGTCTATGAGGCAGCAGCGCGCCAGATCAAGCGCGTGTCGCTGGAACTCGGCGGCAAGTCGCCCAACATCGTCTTCGCCGATGCAGACCTGAAGGCCGCCGCAGCGGGGGCGATTTCGGGCATCTTCGCGGCAACCGGACAGACCTGTATCGCCGGCTCGCGGCTCCTCGTGCAGAACAGCATCCGCCAGGAATTCACCGAGCGCCTGGTCGAGCTCGCCCGCACCGCCAAGCTCGGCGACCCGATGCAGGCCGACACCAATATCGGGCCGATCACGACGCCGCCGCAATACACGAAGGTCCTCGACTACATCGCGCTCGCGAAGAGCGAGGGCGCGCGCTGCGTCTTCGGCGGCAATCCCGCCTCCGGTCCCGGGGTGCTCGGCGGCCAGTTCGTCGAGCCGACGATCTTCACGGGCGTCACCAACGACATGCGCATCGCCCAGGAGGAGGTGTTCGGCCCGGTCCTGTCGATCATCGGCTTCGAGGACGAGGCCGAGGCGCTGAAAGTCGGCAACGACGTGATCTACGGGCTCGCCGCCGGCGTCTGGACCCAGGATATCGGCCGCGCGATGCGCATGTCGAAGGGATTGCGGGCCGGCACCGTCTGGGTGAACACCTATCGGGCGGTGAGCTACATGATGCCGTTCGGCGGGATGAAGCGCTCGGGCATCGGCCGCGAGAGCGGCATCGAGTCGATCCGCGAGTATTTGGAGACCAAGAGCGTCTGGATCTCCACGAGCCGGGATGCGCCGGAGAACCCGTTCGTCATGCGGTGACCGCCTCCGCGCCGACCGATCGCGGCGCGGCCGGCGGGCCGGTCAACCCGGCGCGGGCCGACCCCTCGAAGGCTAAGCCCTCATGTCGACCGCGGGTGCGGGGTCGGCCGGGAGCGCGAGCGAGGCCAGGATGAAGCCCATGAAGAAGAGGACGTACTGATTGACCGACAGCTCCTCGAACATCAGCGACGGGATGAGGAACAGGGCACTGTAGGTCAGGAACCGGCCGAAGGCGGCGGGCGACAGCAGGATCCGCCCGAGCCCGGCGATCAGGAGCAGCGCCGTGGCGATTCCGCTCTGAAGGGCGAGCGAGACGAAGCCGTTGTGGGGCGTCACGAGGCCGGTCAGCGCCTGCAGTTCCTCGCGCCGCGTGACCTCGCCGACGCCGAACGGGTACTCGACGACGAGCTGGAGCGCCGTGACTCCGGACAGGAAGCGCTCGTCGAAGTTGCCGCTGACATTGCGATCCTCGGCGAAACGCCGCTCGATCGCCTGTGCCAGGGTCCCGGGCAGGGGGATGTCTCCCGTCAGCGCCCAGGTGACGAGCAGCAGCCCCGAGACGCCGAGAACCGCCAGCACCGCCCAGGCCTTGACGTTCCGCCGCATCAGCAGAGCGAGGAACAGGAGCGGCATGAACAGTCCGGCACGATTGTTGGTGAACGGAAAGCTCGCCAGCAGGGCCGCGAAATAGCCGAGGTAGATCACCTTCAGGCGGTAGCGCAGGCTCAGCACCAGGGCGGCCGCGCCGCCGAGCGCGTAGACGTGGCCAGTCTCGTTTCCGGAGGCCCAGAGCCCGCCCTGCTTGTCCTGCACGAACAGCTTCAGTTCGTCGTCGAGCCCGTCGGTCGGCACCGCGAGCCCGAACCGTTCGAGGGGCATGCCCGAAGCGGCGAGGAGCAGCACCGCCAGCGAGGCGAGCAGTCCCGCGAGCAGCCCGACGCAGAACGCGTCCTCCACGCGCCGGTCGCGGAACATCACCAGCAGGATGAACGCCTGCACGACGTAGAGCAGCAGTACGAGCGTGAGATAGGTATCGCCCGCCTGCTTGTGGCCCTTCAGGACCAGTGACGCCGCGATGAGCGCCAGGATCCCGGCGAGGGGCGCGACATTGCGCAGGGCTTCCGCAACGACGGCCCTGCGCAGTCCGAGCCATGGAATGAGCAGGAAGGGCAGCAGGTCGGACAAGCGCTGGAACGGAAGCCCGAAGCTCGACGTCAGAACGTTGAAGTTGAGCGCGGCGCCGAGCAGGAACACCGCAATGCGGTCTGCGGTGGCGGACGCGGCCGGCACGGTCTCCTGGATCGGCAACGCCTGTCCCGCCATGGTGCCTATCGTCCGAACGCGCGCTTCCCGCCGACGAGGGCCGCGCGAACCTCCCGAGCCGGACCGCTCCGCCTCCCGGGTGCCCAGTGTCGCGCACAAAGGTTGGCGGAGCGTGCAGATCAGGCCGCGCGACGCATCAGGAAGCCGAGGGCCGTACGCAGGGTGTCCCACAGGAAGACCCGGGCGAGCCCCGCATAGGCGAGGATCCCGACCCCGACCGCCGCGAAGAGGCCGATCCGATCGCCGAGGATGGCGTGCAGCGGATCCTGGACCACCAGCACGAGGCCGGCCATGGCACCGGCACACAGCGTGATCGGCAGCAGGATCCGGACTACGCGGCCGTTCGACACCGGGAGGACGCGCCCGACGCTGGTCACGATCACCGGCGTGAACAGGTAGGCCCGGACCACGTGTCCCGCCACGAGCGCCGTCAGGCCCAGCGGTGCCGTCACGACGGCGGCGGCCGCCCCGAGGCCGAACTGCGCCCCCGCGAGGCGCAGGGCCGTGCCGTTCCGCCCGAGGGCCGTGAAGATCATCCACAGCATCGAGGTGGCCACGAATTCGGGGGCCAGGAACGCCAGCATTCGGAGCACCGGGGCCGCATCGTGCCATTGGTCGCCGAACAGGAAGGGGATCAGCGTCGGGGCGACGGCCGCCATGCCGAAGAAGGCGGGGACCGCGAGGAAGGCCGAGGCCTCGGTGAAGCCATAGAAAGCCGCGGCCAGTTCAGGCGGTCGGTCCTGGAGGCGCGCGTAGGTGGTCAGCCCGACCGTGGTGAGCGGGATGACGGCCACCTGGCTGACGAGGTCGATGCAGCGCCATGCGAGGCGGAGGTACCCGACATCGGTCGCGGACAGAAAATAAGCCGCGATCACCTCCTGGCTGCGGATGGAGGCGACGAGGAGAAGATACGTGCAGAACAGTCGCGAACCGAACGCGACCTGCTCGCGCACGGCCGCGACGTTGAGCCGGAGGGGCGGGATCCACCGCGACGCGGCCCAGGTCAGGAGCGTGGTGGCGCTGGTCGCGACGAGCCGCTGGACGACCAAGCTCCAGACGCCGTAGCCGCCGAGAGCGAGCAGGAGGGCCGCGGCGCCTCCGAGGATGTTGGCGCCGAGGGCGCGCAGAGCCAGCTTGCGGAAGCCGAAGGTCCTCTGGAGGCGCGCCTCGTGGATCGCCCCCGCGGCCGTGATCACGAAGCACAACGAGAGCGCACAGAGGACCGGGCGCAATTCCGGGAGATCGAAGATCCAGGCGATCGGCCCGGACAACGCCACGAGCGCCCCGGCACACAGGATCCCGGTGACGAGCATCACCCAGAACGCGGTCGCGGCGAAATCCTCGTCGAGGTCCGCGCGCTGCACAACCGCGTCCGGCAGGCCGCACCGGGCCACGATCTGCAGGATGTCGATGAAGACGGCGGCGATCGCCACCATGCCGAATTCCGCGGGCTCGATGAGGCGAGCCAGAACCAGGAACACGCCGAAGCTCACGACGACGTTGCCCGTGGAGGCGAGCGCCACCCAGCGTGCCGCGTCGAAGGAGCGGCTCGTCACCGCCGCGGAGGCGAGACCCGGCTCCTCCTCGGCCGCGGCGGCCTCCGTGAGAACCGGCGTGCCGGCGGTCACGGGCGGGCCGCCCGGCGCTCGGCGACGAGTTCGGCGTACAGGTCGAGATACTTCTCGGCGACGCGCTCGGACGTCGATTCGCGGATGACGTGCTGGAAGGCGCGTTCGTCCGGCAGGTCGCCGCGACCGCGGTCGATCACCGCCTGCAGGCGCGTGGCGAGATCGGCCGCATCGCCCGGTTCGAACAGCCAGTCGGTATTGTCCTCTCCGATCAGTTCCGGGATCCCGCCGGAGGCCGCGCCGATCACCGGCACGCCCATCGTGTACGCCTCGTAGATGGTCCGCGGCGACGGCTCGGCCCAGAACGAGGGCACGACCAGCACGTCGATCTCGCTGAGGAAGTCGGCAGGCTTGGCCCAGCCGACGAATTCGATCGGCAACCCCGCAGCCCGGGCCTTGAAGCGCTCGATCGAGTCGTCCATCGCCTGGCCGGCCACGAGGCAGCGCCAGTTGCCCGGGCCGATCCGTCCGAAGGCGTCGATCATCGTGCCGACGCCCTTCTCGACATTGATCCGGCCGAGATAGCCGAAGGTCATCGGGCGCCCCGTGCGGTCGATCCGTCGGCGCGTATCCGGATCACCCTCTGGCACCGTGCACGAGTAGTAGATCACGCGGCGGCGCTCGGGCGCGAGATGGGCGAAGAGGCCGTGATCGACGTGGGTCTTGAGAATCTCGGTGCCCACGCTGACGACGGCGTCCACCGCGCGGTTGGTGATCTGCTTGGCGGCGTTGACGACCTTGCAGCCCAGGTGCCAGCGCTCGCACGGCTTGCCGTCCCGGAACATGGCGGCGTTGCCGCAGATCAGGTCGTACTCGCAGACCGTATGGACGATCGGGATTCCGCGCTTGGCCGCCTCGCGCCAGACGAGGGTCGAGACGTCGAGCAGCGAGTGCGTGTTGACGATGTCGGGCCGGAAATCGTCGAGGACGCGGCCGAACTCGGCCGCGATGGCGAAATTCCACTGCTGCTTGAGCTTCGCCCAGGCGCGGCCGAAGCGGGTGGCCTTCGGCCAGTCCTCAAGCCAGAAATCGTTGTGATGCGCCATGCGGTAGACCGTGACGCCGCCCCGCACCGCCTTGGGCTCCGGCTCACGCGCGATGCAGGCGGCCGCCACCGTATGTCCCGCCGCGACCAGCTCCTCGGCGAGGTGCTCCACCGAGCGCTCCGCGCCGCCCACGATATAGGGCGGATAGAGGGCACTGAGATGCAGGATCCGCAGGGGACCCGTGACGGCGGCGAGGTCGGTCCCGCCGGTCGGCCGGGCGCGGACCGCAGAATCCACTGCATCCGGCAACAGGCGGGCGTAGCTTGGGGACAAAGCGGGATTCATCATAGGCTGCACTCGCTGAGATGCGGGCGCTCCGCGCGCGCAGGACGCTCGGAGATCGGATGGTCGATGCGCGCGGCGTCGAGGGTCGCGGCATAGAGGTCGAGATAGGCGGCTGCGACGGCGGCCGGATCGGTGCCGGCGCGCACGACGGCGGCGCGCGCGGGGGCCTCCGCGAGATGCTCGGGCGTCGCGACGATCCGGGCCATCGCGGCGGCGAGCGCCGGGGCATCGCCGGGCGCAACGAGCCAGGGGCCCCACCCGATCTGCTCGCCGATCCCGCCGGCAGCCGTCCCGATCACCGGGACGCCGCGCCCGTAAGCTTCCGCGACCGTGCGGCCGAAGGGCTCGGGCCAGATCGGCGGGACCACGAGGCAATCGATCCCGTCCAGAAAGGCGTCTCGCTCGGCATAGCCAAGGAAGGAGACCGGAAGACCCTGCGCCAGCGCCCGGTACCGATCGATCCCGTCCGCGGCCCGGCCGGCGATCTCGAGCCGCCACCCCTGCCGGGGCAGCAGGCGGCAGGCTTCGATCAGCACGTCGCTACCCTTGGCGGCCTCGATGCGGCCGAGGTAGCCGAACCGCACCGGCTCGCCCGGCCGCCGCGCGGGGCGGGTCGCCGGAGCGCCGGGCGTGATCGGGTTCCAGATCACACGGCGCCGGTCGGCCGGCACCGTGGCGAACAGCCCGGCGGCCAGATGTCGATCCAGGATGTCCGTGCCCACCGCCGTGACCGCGTCGACCGCGCGCTGGCAGCGACGGTGGGGCTCCGCGTAGAGACGGCACTTGAGGTGCTGGCCGGCGCAGGCGCGGCCGTGGCGTACCATCGCGCCGTTCGTGCAGAGGCTGGTGAAGTCGTGCAGCGTGTGCACCACCGGCACGCCGAGCCGGCGCAGCATCGGCCAGAGGGCCGGTGGCAGCTCGGAGATCGAGTGCGTGTTGACGAGATCCGGGGCGAAGTGCCGGACCGCCTCGGCGAAGCGGACGAGCGCGTCACGATTCCATTGTGACGCGAGCTTGTAGCGGAGCCGGTCGAGGCGTCCGCGCTGCGGCCAGTCGAGGATATGGAACGGGGTCCCGTAGCCCGTGCGGTAGACGGTGACGCCGTCCTGCAGGACCGGCTTGTCCACCGTCCGCGACGCGCAGGCGACGGCCACGGCGTGGCCGAGGCCAACCTGTGTGCGGGCCAGGGTCTCGACCATCAGTTCGGCACCGCCGACCTGTTCGGGCGGGTAAAGAGAGCTAAGGTGCAGGATGCGCATGCGGCACCTCCCGGGTCGTTGCTGCCGGGGCGGCACCCCGGATCGCATCGAGCAGCAGCCCTTCGTAACGGCGCGCCGTTTCCGCCCAGTCGTACCGACGGGCATTGTCGTGACCGCGGGCGATCAGCCCGGTCCGCAGGCCGGGCTCGTCGAGCAGGCGGACCAGGCATGCGGCGAGGGCCGCGGGGTCGGCAGGGTCGAAGGTCAGGGCGCCGGCCCCCGCGATCTCGGGCGTGGCGGAGCGGTTCGAGCAGATCACCGGGCAGCCGAGTGCCTGCGCTTCCAGGACGGGCAGGCAGAAGCCCTCGGCGAAGGACGGCACACAGAGGCACAGGGCGCCGCGATAGAGGGCGGTCAGCTGGCCATCGCCGATCCGGGACAGGCGCGTCAGCGGGATGGGAGCGCCGTCGAGGGCGGTCGCGATCGTCTCGTCCGGGTCTTCACCGACATGGACGATGCCGATCCCTCGGCGCCCCAGACCGGCCACGGCTCTGGCAAGGGTCGCGAAATTCTTGTTGTAGAGGGCGTTGCCCACGGCCAGCACGAATCGACCGCTCGGGATTCCGGCCGCGGGCTCGTTCTCGGCGGGATCGAGCATCGGCGCGGAGGGCACGGTCTGCGTCCGGTCGCGGAGGGACGGGTAGAAGCGCACAAGATCGCGCCGGGTCGTCTCGGACACGGTTATCACCCGGGCGCTGTTGCCGAGGACGAACCGGAAGATCGGATCGGTGGTCAGGGCCTCGCGCGAGGCCAAACGCTCGGGAAGCGTGCGGAAGTAGAGATCGTGTACGACGCTAACCCGCGCACGCCCGCCATAGGCCGCACCGTAGGGGTCGGCATTCAGCACGACATCGATGTCCCGCGCCCGGCACAGTCTCGGGACGGTGAGGGCCTGACGCAGGACATCGAGCAGCATGATGCGCGGGCGCGGCACCGTGAGTATCTCGATCCGATCGCGGATCGCCGGGGGAAGCTGGTCCCGGGTCCAGGGCGAGCGCAGCACGACCGTAAAGGTGCCGCGCTCGACCAGGCCGGCGATCACCCGGAAAGCCACGAGCGCGACTCCCGACGGCCGACCGGCATGCTGACTGGGCATGTTCACGAGGACGCGCGGCATGGCGGCTCTGACGGCTCCGATCGGGAAGGTGGGTCGCCGGCCCGTCAGGCGCGGTCGGCGGCGTGGAAAATGAGATCGTCGAGGTCGCGCTGCATCCGGTCTGCGCCGTAGAGGGCGAGGGCTCGTTCCCGAGCCAGATCGGTGCGCGTGGCGAAAGCGCCCGGATCGTCTCGCAGCGCGGCGAGCGTTGCCGCGAGGCGGTCGGAATCCCGGGGCGGCACCAGCGTGCCGGCGGCACCGCCATCGAGGATCTCCGCCGACGCACCGGCATCGGTAGCGATCACCGGCACGCCCGCGAGCATCGCTTCGACGAGGGTGCGGCCGAACGGCTCCGGGTCGACGGAGGGATGCACCACCGCGTCGACCGCCTGCATCAACAGAGGCACGTCGGCGCGCTGGCCGAGGAACTGGACCCGGTCCGAGACACCGAGTGCCGCCGCGAGGTCGCGCAGATGCGCCGCGAAGGCATCCTCGCCGAACAACGGGGCGCCCACCACGATGCAGCGCATGTCCGGCACCTTTGCCAGCGCGTCGATCAGGACGTCCTGCCCCTTCCAGGGGGCGATACGGCTGAATACGCCGACGAGGAGCCCGGCCGGCAGACCGAGTTCGGCCCGTAACGCCTCGGAGGGGCGCGGATCGCGGGCGAGGTCGAGGCCGTTGGGAACGATCCGGATCAGCGACCGGCGCCCGCCGGCCTTGGCGAAGGCGCGCGCGGCGGCCTCCGAGGGGACGATCACCTGTGCCGCGCAGAGATTGGCCAGTCTCACCTGCAGGGTACGCTGGGCAAAGCCGAAATGTGCGTTGTCCAGAATGTCGTGCAAGTGCCAGATCAGGGGGCGTCCGACGAGGCGCGCGGCGAGCGCCGACAGGAGGAACGCCTTCTGAGAATTGGCATAGACCACGTCGCAGCGGCGGGCCGCCCGCGCGATCTCCAGCGCGAGGGCGCCGAGCTGGCCGAGGACCGGAAGGGCACGCAGGGGCGACACGTCCCTGCGCAGATCCGTCAGCGCGGTCCGGCGGCGCGCGAGGAGGATCTCCAGGCCTTCGCCCCGCAGGGCTTCGGCCAGGGCGCCGTCCTCGAACAGGAACGCCGTCGATCCCCGCCAGGGGCGGACGGCATCGCGCAGCACCAGCTCCGCCCCCGACATCGTGCCCGTGTGGCTGACGAACAGCACGCGGGGGCGCACGCCGCGCCCGGACCGGCCGGCACGGGTCCGGTCGATCGATCCGCCCTGGGCGAGCGCCTCGGCTCCGAGCATGCCGGTCATCGCGCCCTCGCGACATTGCGCGGATCGGGCAGCGGCATGACATCGTAGGTCGACTGGCTTCCCGGCCTGACCATCGTCATCGCGATGCCGAGCACCGCGCCGCCGGCCCGCCGGAGGTTCGCCACGGTCTCGACCGTGTCCGAGAGCTGGGAGCGGCCGTAACGCGCGCAGCAGAGCACGCCGTCGACGTGGCGGGCGAGCATCGACGCGTCCATCAGCAGGCTGGTCGGCGGCGTGTCGAGGAGGACGAGGTCGTAACGGCGGCTCCAGTCGAGGAAGTCGACCATCCGATCGCTCATCAGGAGTTCAGTGGAATCCGCGGTGGGAATCCCGGCCGGGATGACGTCGAACCGTCCCGCCGCGACCACGGCGTCCGCCGGGTCGATCTCGCCGCGGAGCACACCGCCGAGCCCCGGTCCGCGCCCGAGCCCGAGGGATGCCTCGAAGTTGGGGCGGCGCAGGTCGCACTCGACCACCAGGACGCGCCGTCCGCTGGCCGCGCCGATGACGGCCATCGCGAAAGCCGTGAACGACTTGCCCTCGCGCGGCTTGGCGGAGGTCACCAGGACGACGCGGGACTTTCCGCCGCCCGCCAGAACGAGATGCGCGTGCAGGTTGCGCAGAACGTTCTGCATCATCGGGTCGACCCGCGCCCGGGCCAGGGCCTCAGGGAGTTCGAGTTCCCGGTACCGGTCGGAGAAGCGGCCGACGAGGCCGGCAGTCTCCAGGCAGGGCAGCTGGGCGAAGACGGGGGCACCGGTGCCCGCCATGAGCTGTTCGGAGGTCCGCACGCGCCGGTCGGTGTAGTCCCGCAGCAGCGCTGCGGCGGCCGCCAGCACGCCCGCGAGGACGATGCCGCCGGCCAGGAACGGCACGGCCTTGGGGGAGAACGGCTCCTGCGGCAGCTCCGCGAGGCTCACCAGCCGGGTGCTTCCGGTGAGGATGCGCCGCTCGGTCTCGAGTTCGCCGGCCCGCTTCACGAGGTCGGCGTAGCGGGTGCGCTTGATCTCCGCGTTGCGCACCATGCCCTCGATCGAGGCCTCGTCGTCCATGGCGGCGGCGGCATCCGTCTTGGCGGTCTCCAGCTGGGCGCGCAGGGACTTGGCGAGGGCGTTCGACGCCTCGTAGGACTTGCGCAGGCCCCGCGCGACATTGCCGATCTCCTGATCGATGCGCTCGCGCAGGCTGGCTTGCTCGGTCTGCAGCGCCCGGATGATCGGGTGGTTGGCGCCCAGGAGGGTGCTCTGGTTGGCGAGCTGCGCGCTGACGCCGCTGAGTTGCTGCTTGAGGGAGACCACGGTCTGGCTCGACAGGACCGCCGGGGCGCTGTCGGCACCATGCGCGCCCCTGTTCTCGATCTCGCTCAGGCGGGCTGCGGCGTCGGCCTTCGCGGTCTCCGCGGCGGCGAGCTGCTGGCTGATGCTGGTGAGGCGCTCGGAACTGATGGGGGCGTTCGCGCCCTTCAGCAGTCCCTTGCGCCGCCGGAAGGTCTGGATCCGGGTCTCGTCGGCGCGGATCGAGGCGTCGAGCTGGCTGATCTCGGTGTGCAGCCAGTCGGCCGCGGCCTTGCGGCTGGAGGCCTGGGCCTCGCGCTGGTCGTCGAGGAAGGCGTTGATGAGGCCGTTGGCCATCGTCTGCGCCGTCTCGGGCAGCGGCGACCTGTAGCCGATCGTGATGATCCGCGAGCGGCCCGAACTCAGGACCGAGTAGCGCTTCTGCAGATATTCGACGAGGGCGTTGCGATCGGTCGTGAGGGTCGTGCAGGCGGCGTCCTTCTTGGCGCTGATCTGATCGGGATGCCCGCGGGTGGCGGCGTAGCGGCACTCGGCCATGACCGAGGCGACGAGGCCGTCATCGATCGCGAGGCGGAGCAGCCGGGGCGAGCGGATCACCTGGATCTGGCTCTCGATGTCGGCCGGGTCACCGATCTTCTGGATCCAGGCCATGGAGGCGTTGTGGGCGCCGGGCTCGGCTTCGGCCACGATCACGGAACCGACCGCCACGTATTGCGGCGCAATCATCGTCAGGGCGATGACCGCCAGCCCGAGCACGGCGGCGAACACGGAGGCGAAGAGGTAGCGCCGGTGCCAGATCCGGGCGAGGGATGCGGCGAGCGGGCCGCTGCGCCCCGGACCCTGAGGCACGGCGCGAACCGCGGCGCGATCGGCCAGATCGACGGTCAGGAAGGACATGCGCCGCCCCCTCAGCCCACCGCTTCGAGGCGCGGCACGATGCGCGGACGCGTCTCGCAGGCCGAGCGATGCTGGGCCAACTGCTCCTCGACGAAACTCGAGAACCGGCTCCGGAACAGCTCGGCCGAGAACATCTCCGCCTGCGCCCAGCATGCCTCCCGCGTGAAGTGCCCCTCCTGCTGGATGAAACGGCGGACGCACTCGGCGATGGTCTGCGGTTCGGGCGTGTCGAAGAACATGCCGGTGCGCTGCGGACCCCGGACCTGCACGGTCTCCCGCGCGCCGCCGCGGCCCAGGGCGAGGACCGGCGTGCCTTCCGAGGTCGCCTCCACCACGATGATCCCGAAATCCTCCTCGGCCGCGAAGATGAAGGCCCGGGCTGTGGCCATGAGGTGGCGCAGCTCAGCGTCGGGGACGAAGCCGGCGAACGAGACGTTGGGGCCGGCGAGTTCCCGCAATCGCGCGGCGTCCGGCCCAGAGCCTGCCACCACGAGTTCGAGATCCGGAAGCAGGGCGAACGCGCGCACCACCGCCTCGACGTTCTTGTAGGGGACGAGCCGGCTCGCGACGAGGAAGTGGTTCCCGCGCGGCCCGTCGAAACGCTGGTTCGGCAGCGTGATCGGCGGGTGGATGACCTCCGCGGTCCGGCCATAGACCTTGTGGATCCTGCGGGCGACGAAGGCGGAATTGGCGACGATCGCGTTGGGTCCGGCCGCCGTGCGGAAGTCCCACACGCGCATCCGGTGCAGGATGAGACGGGCCAGCAGGCTCTTCATGCCCGCCTCGCAGCCGCTCTCCCGCAGGTAGGTGTGCTGCATGTCCCACGCGTAGCGCATCGGCGAATGGACGTAGGAGACGTGGAGCTGGTCCGGCCCAGTCAGCACCCCCTTCGCGACAGCGTAGCTGCTGGAAATGATCAGATCGTAAGCCGAGAGGTCGAATTGCTCGATCGCCAGCGGCATGAGCGGCAGGTAGCTCCGATGCCGCGTCCGCGCGAATGGCATCCGCTGGATGAAGCTGGTCTGCGCGTGCGTGTATCCCAGCCGCGCCCGGTCTTCCGCCGGCAGGAAGTCGAACAGGGCGTAGACGTCCGCCTCGGGGTAGATCCTCAGCAGCTGCTCGAGCACGCGCTCGGCGCCGCCGACGACATACAACCAGTCGTGAACAATCGCGACACGCATCACAGCTTCCTCGTCAGTGCGCCGGACGCGGGAAGAAAGAGTTCCGTCCTGCCGGTCTCACGTATGGCAGCGATCACAGGCACACGCAGGAAGGTAGTAGGATCATGACCCATAAAGAAGAGGTCAATGTGCTGAGATAGGCTCGAAATAGCGGTCGATTAGGTCGACAACACGCGCTGTAAACTTAATTTTTGTAAATCATTAGGGTTAACTATACGATGGCATCGGCATCTCTCCCGGGGAGCGAAGCCGCCCGGCCGATGCAATCCCGTGCATAGACCCCGAAGCGGTGCCGATCAGGGAGCGAGAGCCGCGGGCAGGGGGGCTGTGCGCGAGCGCCGAGTGAAGAGCCGACGCAGGGCGGCGATCATCGGGGTCTCGACGGAGCGGAACAGCAATTCGCCGATCGCCGCGGAAGCCGCGAATGCCATCACAAAGATCAGGGCGGCGCGCCCGAAGCCGGGCGCCGCGAGGGGTGCTGCGAGCTTGGCCGCGGTATGCAGCATCAGGTTGTGGATCAGATAGAAGGAGTAACTGGCGTTCCCCTGCGACAGGAGCCAGCGCGAGCGCAGGGCCACGCCGCCTCGCTCCAGGAGCAGCATCGCTCCGACGACCAGTACAGCCGCGGAGCCCCAGACAAGCGGCCGGGCGAATCCGCTCAGCTCGGGTTCAAGGCCGAGYGCACCGGCGACGACCTGACCGCCCAGGACGAGCACCACGGCCGCCGCCAGGGCGGCGCCCGCCACCCGGCGGACCGGAAAGCCGGCAGCCGGGGCACCAAGATGCAGATAGGCGTAGCCGAGCGCGATGCCGGCGGCGAACTCGATCACGATCGGCTTGGTGTAGTAAGCCCAGTAGAGTCCCGGCACCGGCACCAGCCCGAGCAGGATCAGCGCCAGGAAGATCGAGGCCGCCCCGAGCGCCCGCCCGGCCCGCGTCGGCACGAGCAGCAGTCCCGCGAAGACCACATAGAAGAACATCTCGTAGTTCAGGGTCCAGCCGACGGAGTTCAGCGGTTCGATGTACCCACCCCTCGAGAAGGGCAGGAACAACAGCGACTGGATGAGATAGTCGGGCTGGAACGTGACGATCCCGATGGGCTTCAGCCCGGTCAGCGCGATCAAGGCCAGTCCGATCGTAACGAGCCAGTAGACCGGCACGACGCGCGAAGCCCGGCGCAGCAGGAATCCGCCTGGGCGCTCGCCGCGTCCGTCGGTGCTCACGAACATGATGAAGCCGGACAGGACGAAGAACACGTCGACGCCCGAAGCGCCGAAGGCCAGGAGATCCGGCCGCGGCAGGACGGGACCGACGTAGAGGCCGAAATGCGTCAGGAACACGAGATACGACGCGACGGCGCGCAGGATTTGCAGATTGTAGATCATGGCGCGCCGGCCGATCGTTGTGGGAGGCCGCCTGGCATGGGCGGAGCCGCCTTATGGCCGATGCCGCCCCCGCGCGTCACGAACACTTCTGAATCGTCCTAAATGGGCGGTCCCATAGAATTCATGATTCTCGACGTGTTCACACGCATTATTTGTCTATTTTGAAAAGTTAAAGGGCGTGCAGCCGGGAAATCCGGCGCTGGAAATCGATTGTAAAGGTTCCGGGTCGGAGAGTGTGGTCCTGGCAGCCGCCGGTCCGCATCGGTGTGCCGCGCAGCCCCCTGCGATCATTCGCCGGCGCTTATTTACTATTAATCAATAGATAATTTGACGGACGGCCGATCCATTCAATAGCGTACTGATCGCTGGATTTAGGAGTAGCGCCTTGAACATCGCCCAAGACATACGAGAGATCCTGGCCGCGAACGAAGCGTTCGCCGGGAAGGCGGATCAACTCACCGAGGACGACAGCCTGTTCGATCTCGGGCTGGATTCGTTCGGTTCGGTGCAGCTGATGCTGGCGCTCGAGGAGCGTTTCAACATCGAATTTCCCGACGACTTGCTGAATCGCAAGTCGTTCTCGACGATCCGCGCGATCCGCGAAGCCGTCTCGTCCCTGGTTCGGCAGGAAGCCGCATGAGCACCCTGGCCGGGCGCGGTGAGCGAGCGGCGGCGGTGGCGGCGCGCCACGCCGACGCCGTCGATCGCGAGGGCCGCTTCCCCGCTGAAGCGGTCGCCGCCCTGAAGACCGAGCGTCTTCTGGGTCTCCAGATTCCCGGGCAGTTCGGCGGCGAGGGCGCCGGCCTGTCGCAGATCGCGGAGCTGTGCAGCACGCTCGGGCAAGCCTGCAGCGCGGCCGCGATGGTTTTCGCGATGCACCACATCAAGGTGTCGAGCCTCGTGACGCACGGGCTCGACAGCGCATGGCATGGCCAGTTGATGGAGCGGATCGCGCGTGAGCAGTTGCTTGTCGCGTCCTCGACGACCGAGGCGGGCATCGGCGGCGACCTGCGCAACAGCCTCTGCGCCGTGGAGACGACCGGTGAGGTCTTCGCCTTCGGCAAGGACGCGTCGGTGATCTCGTACGGCGCCCATGCCGACCTGATCCTCGCCACCGCCCGGCGCCATCCGGACGCCGCGACGTCCGATCAGGTCCTCGTGGCGCTGATGGCCGATCAGATCTCCCTCGTGCGCACCGGCAACTGGGATACCCTCGGCATGCGCGGGACCTGCAGCGAGGGCTATCGCCTAGAGGCCCGGAACGTCCCGGTCGAGCAGATCCTTCCGAAGCCGTTCGCGGAGATCGCCGCCCAGTCGATGCTGGCCTCCTCGCACCTGTTGTGGAGCAGCGTCTGGTACGGGATCGCGACCTACGCGCTCGATCGCGCCCGCGCATTCGTGCAGGCCGAGGCCCGGAGCCGGCCCGGTCAGGTGCCGCCCACGGCGCTGCGCCTCGCCGAGGTCTCGAACGCGCATCAGGCCATGCGGAGCGCGGTCGTCTCTGCCCTGCGCCGCTTCGAGGATGCGCATGGCGACGTCGACACGATCGGCTCCCTCGGCTTCTGCGTCATGCTCAACAATCTGAAGGTCACCGTCTCCGACATGGCGGTCGACATCGTGCGGCGGGCGCTCGCGATCGTCGGGCTCGCCGGATACCGGAACGACACGCCGTACAGCCTGGGACGGCCGCTGCGCGACGTTCTCTCCGCGCCGCTGATGATCGGCAACGATCGGATCCTCGCCAATACCGCCAAGCTTCTGCTCGTGCAGAAGGGCAGCGGCCAGCTCATGAGCGCGTGATGGAATCGCTTTCCTCTTCCCCCGGCGAAGTCCTTCTCGAAGCCGAGGAGGACGGCGGTCCGACGTTCCTGGACCGCCTGTTCGACCATGGGCTCCTGATCCGTACCGGCGTCGACGGCCTCTACGGCCGCAGCGGCGACTTCGAGAGCGTCGTCGATGCCCTGGACCGGATGATCACGCGCCTCGGCGCGGCCGAGGAGGCCGAGGTGCTGCGCTTCCCGCCCGCCATGAGCCGGCCGGCCTTCGAGCGCAGCGGTTACCTGAAGGGTTTCCCGAACCTCGCCGGGACCGTGCATAGCTTCTGCGGCGACCCGGGCGGCCACGCCGAGATCCTCGCCTGTCTCGAGGCCGGAACCGACTGGACGGGCCAGCAGGCGGCGACCGACGTCGTCCTCACGCCCGCGGCCTGCTACCCGGTCTACCCAGTCGCCGCAGCCCGGGGCGCGCTGCCCGCCGCGGGCCGCCTGTTCGACCTGCAATCCTACTGCTTCCGCCGCGAGCCCTCGCTCGAGCCGACGCGGATGCAGCTCTTCCGGATGCGTGAATACGTGCGCATGGGCAGTCCCGAACAGGTGTTGGCCTTCCGCGAGACCTGGCTCGAGCGGGGCACCGCGATGATCCGCGCCCTCGGCCTGCCCCTCGCCATCGACGCGGCCAACGATCCGTTCTTCGGGCGTGCCGGGCGGATGCTCGCCAACAACCAGCGCGCCCAGGGCCTGAAGTTCGAGCTGAACGTCCCGGTCAACAGCGTCGACAAGCCGACAGCCTGCCTCAGCTTCAACTACCACCAGGATCATTTCGGGAGCACCTGGGACTTGCGTCAGGCCGAGGGTGGGGTCGCCCATACGGCCTGCGTGGGATTCGGGTTGGAGCGGATCACCCTGGCGCTCCTGCGCCACCACGGCCTGGACCTTGCCGCGTGGCCGGAAGCCGTGCGCGCCGAGCTGTGGGGCTGAGGGCGGTGACCGCCGCGCTGCGCCTTCCGGAGGGTCTTGGGGCTGCGGGTGAGCATGTTGCGCACCCCCTCCACGATCCCGGCCGGGATTGGCCGGAAACCAATTGCTACGTCGATCTCTGGATCGAATTGCTGCACATCCGCGGCCTCGCGCCGGAGGCGATGCTGGGATTCACCCTGCGGCAGGATTTCGAGGGCGACCAGTTCACGTTCTTCAAGCCGCCGCCGGCCGACCTCGAACGGCTCTACGGCGTGGAGGTTCTGGAACTCGCGGTCTACGCCGGCCTCGAGGCCCAGGCCCTGATCCAAGCGGAGGCGGGCCGGCCCGTCCTCGTCGAGGTGGACGCGATCTATCTCCCCGATACGCGGGGCACCACCTACGGCCGGGAGCACGCCAAGACGACGATCGGCATCCTGGCGCTCGATCCGGCGGCGAGGGAACTCGATTACCTCCACAATGCCGGCCGATTCCGCCTCTCGGGGGCGGACTACACCGGGATCTTCGGGCCGGCGACGCTGCCGCCCTACGCCGAGTTCGTGAAGACGGCGGCACCGCCCCTGAATCCCGCGGACCTGACGGGCGCTGCCCTGGACCTCCTCGCGCGGCATCGCGCCCGGGCGCCCCGGCGCAATCCCGTGCTGGCCTTCCGCGACACGCTCGCCGCGACGGCCCCGGACCTGGTCGGCCGGCCGCTCAGCGTCTTCCACGCCTACGCGTTCAATACGACCCGCCAGCTCGGCGCGAACTTCGAGATGCTCGCCAGTCACCTCGCGTGGCTCGGATCCCGGGACGCCGGCGGGTTTTCGGATGCCGTCGCGGCCGCTGCCGACCTCAGCCGCGAGGCGAAGGCCTTCCAGTTCCAGCTCGCCCGGGCCTTCCACCGCCGTGCGGCGGAGGGCCTGGCGCCGCGCCTTGACCGCCTCGCGGCGACCTACGACCGCGTCTTCGCGTCGCTCGACCGCGTCCTCGGCGGCTGAGCGGCGCGATGGCCCGCATCCTCAGCGTCGGCGACCGGGGGAACGAGATCCCGTCCGAGCCCTGGCACCTCGCCATGACGCAGCCCGGCGCCTGTGCCGGTCCGGGGGATCTCGATGGGGTGACCGACTGGATCGCCGCCACCGTGCCGGGCACCGCTGCCGCCGCCCTCCGCGCGGCCGGGCGCTGGAACGAGGCTGCACCGACGCCGATCCACGACCGCGACGTCTGGTATCGGACCCGGCTCGCCGGAAACGGCCGGGTCCGGCTCCGCCTCGAGGGGCTGGCAACGCTCGCCGAGGTCTGGCTCGACGGCGTGCCGATCCTCTTCACCCGCTCGATGTTCGAGGAGCACGTCGTCGAGGCCGAACTCGGTGCCGCGTCCGACCTCGCCCTGTGCTTCCGCGCGCTCAAGGCCGAACTCGATCGTCCGGCCAAGCGCGGGCGCTGGCGGCCGCGGATGATCACGCCGGGATCCCTGCGCCACCTGCGCACCAGCGTCCTCGGGTTCATGCCCGGCTGGTGTCCGGAGATCGACCTCGTCGGCCCCTACCGGCCGATCACCGTGGAGGCCCTGCGCCCCCGCGTCGCGGCCGCGGATCTGCGCCCGGTCCTCGACGGGGACACGGGTCGGCTGACGGCGCGTCTTCGGATCGAGGGGCCGGCCGGATCCGTCGCGCTCCTGTGCGACGGCTGCGAGGCGTTCCTCGAGGAGATCGAGCCCGGGCTGTTCGCGGGCGCGCTTGCGCTGCCCGGCATCGCGCCCTGGTGGCCGCATACACACGGGATCCCCCATCTCTACCCGGTCGCGGCATCCGTGGACGGCACGCGCGTCGACCTGGGTCGGGTCGGCTTCCGGACCCTATCGCTGTCCCGGCCCTTCGAGGAGGGCCTGTCGATCGCGGTCAACGGCGTTCCGGTCTTCTGCCGCGGCGCCACCTGGATGCCGCCGGATCTCGTCGGTCTCGGCACGGAGGGGGATGCGGAACTGCTCGACCTCGCCCGAGAGGCCGGGATGAACATGCTGCGCGTCCCCGGCACGACGCTCTACCCGGCTTCAAACTTCTACGAACTCTGCGACGAGCGCGGCATCCTGGTCTGGCAGGACCTGATGCTCGCCAACTTCGACTACCCGCACGACGACCCCACCTTCGCGGCCCGGCTCGCGGATGAGGTGACGGGGTTTCTGGACCGGACCCAGACTTCGCCGTCGTTGTGCGTGCTCTGCGGCGGAAGCGAGGTCTGGCAGCAGGCCGCGATGCTCGGCGCGCCACGCGCCGTCTGGGCCGACACCTTCTGCACGGCGACCCTGCCGGGGCTCGCCGCGGCCCTGAGGCCAGACCTGATCGTCCTGCCGAACTCGCCGTCCGGCGGCGATCTGCCCTTCTCGCCGCGGGCGGGCTGCACCCACTATTTCGGCGTCGGCGCCTATCGTCGCCCTCTCGAGGATGCCCGCCGGGCAGAGGTAGGCTTCGCCAGCGAGTGTCTCGCCTTCGCGATCCCGCCCGACCCCGGCACGCCCGGTCCCGCAGGGCCGATCGATCCGGACTGGTCGGCCGGCATCCCGCGGGATCGGGGCGCCGACTGGGACTTCGAGACCGTGCGCGACCACTACGTCGGCCTGCTCTACGGCGTCGATCCGGCCGCGCTCCGCATCGGCGATCCGGAGCGCTACCTCGAACTCGGCCGCGCCGCCGTGGCCGAGGTCATGGAGGCGACTTTTGCGGAGTGGCGCCGGCCGCGTTCGCAGACTGCGGGGGGACTGGTTCTCTCCCTGCGCGACCTCGGACCCGGTTCGGGCTGGGGCGTCATCGATCGGACGCAGCACCCGAAATCGGCGTGGTACGCGCTCAAGCGCGCCTTCCGACCCGTTCAGATCCTCATCACCGACGAGGGACTCGACGGTCTGCACCTCCACGTCCTCAACGAGACCGCGGCGATGCAAGCGCTCACCGTCGCTCTGACGCTGTCGGATGCCGGCGGTCGGGTCGCGGCCCGCGCCGAGCGCGCCATCGTTGTCGGAGCCCGGGCCGCCGTCACGTTGACCTCCGCCGACCTGCTGGGCCGCTTCTTCGACGCCACCCACAGCTACCGCTTCGGGCCTCGGATCCACGACGTGGCGCACGCGCGGCTGACCGGAACCGATGCACGCCTCATTGCCGAGAGCTTCCACTTTCCGGGCCGTCGCCCGACCGACCGCGCGGTCGTCGGCCTCCGGGCCGAGCCGGTCGCGACGGCGGACGGTCCGGCCCTGCGCGTCAGCACCGAGCGGCTCGCCTGCAGTGTCCAGGTCCGGACTTCGGCGGCGCAGCCGAGCGATAACGGGTTCCACCTCGCGCCGGGAGCGACCCGGATCATCACCTTTGCCGGCAGGACCCAGGTTCCGCGCGGGTCCCTCCGCGCGATCAACAGCAACGAGATCGTGGAATTCGGACATGACGGATGAGGTCGGTTCCGAGAGGGCAGCCGCCTCGGGCTTGCGCGGCCCAAAACCGGTGACGTTCGAGGGCCTGTTCGGCTGGTTTCATCCGGCCGCGGGACGGCGCGGCGTCGTCCTCTGCGGGGCGTACGGCTTCGAGCAGATGGCCGCGTACCGGCCCTGGCGGGCGCTGGCCGATAATCTTGCCGTGGCCGGCTGCCCGACCCTGCGCTTCGACTACCCAGGCGAGGGCGACTCGGCCGACCTCGAAGAGCCGCGCGTCGCGGCCTGCGTCGCAGCGATCGGCCAGGCCGTGCGGTTCTTGCGCGCGACGGCCGGCGTGACGGAGGTCGTTCTCGTCGGCCTTCGCCTGGGGGCGACCTTCGCGGCCCTGGCGGCCCGGGACGAGGCTGTCGACCGCCTCGTCCTGCTGGCTCCGGTGGCGACCGGGCGGGCGTACCTGCGCGAGATGCGGCTGCGCGCCAAGACGATCGGGCGCCTTCCGGACGGCTCGGCCCCACGGGAGGAGCCGGACGGTCTGACCGTTGGTGGCTTCCGGATGGGTCGCGCCTTTCTCGGCGACCTCGCGGACCTGTCGCTCCCGCGGCTCGAACGGGCGCCGGCCGGCCACATCCTCCTCCTCGCGGCGGAGGCCCGGGCGCTGGCCGGCCACCTGAGCGGGCTCGGCTGTGCCGTCGCGACCGGACCGTTCCCGGGTCTCGCCGCGCTCGTCGCGGACCCGATCTTCTCCGAAGTCCCGGCGGCGGACTTCGCGCAGGTGGTCGCCTTCGCGACGGACGGCGTGAGGGAGCCCACGGCCGGCTGCACTCCTGTCATCGGCCCGAGCCCGGCCCGCATGAGCGGTCCGGCCTGGGAGGAGGAGGCGATCCAATTCGCACAGGGCCGGTTCGGGATCCGCTGCCGGCCGCATCGAGCGAATCTCGGCGCGCCCACCGTCGTCTTCGTCTGCACCGGCATGACGGTCCATTCCGGCTGGGGCCGGCAGACGACGGATCTCGCCCGACGCCTCGCGGCGGACGGGGTGGCCTCGTTCCGCTTCGACTCCCTGGGCATCGGCGACAGCGACGACCGCTCCGACGATCGCAAGCCCCTCTTCGCCCCCGACGGGTTCGCCGATGTCGTCGCGGCCGTCGACCGGATCGTCGGTGCTGGTGGCCCGATCCTGCTCGTCGGCGGCTGCAGCGGCGCCTACGCGGCCTTCCACGCCCTCTGGCGGGACCGGCGGGTCGACGGGGCGCTGCTGCTCAACCTCTATTGTTTCGATTGGGACCCCGATCAGGATCTCGACCGGGTGATCCGTCAGACCTTCGGCAGCGCGTCGACCTACGCGGCGCTGCTGACGCAGGGGGCGACATGGCGCCGCCTGATCCGTGGGCAGATCCGCATCCACGCCATCGGCAGCGCCTTGGTCCGGCGCGGCGCCGAGGCCGCGATCCGGCGCCTGCGCCGGGCGTGGCGCCCCGGGGTACCCGGAGGCTCTCCCGCCCGGCGCATCGCCACCCTCCGCCGGCGGGGCGCCGAGATCCGCCTGCTCTACAGCGCGGGCGACCCCGGCCTCGCGGCCGTCCGCAGCCGGCTGGGACGCTCGCCGGGCCGGGCGGATCGGCGCCTCGGCGCGCCTGTGACGATCGTACCGGATGCGGACCACAATTTCAGTTCCCGCCAAGCCCAGATCCGGGTCGAGGAGGCGCTGCGCGAGTTGCTCCGGGCGGTCAAGCGAGCCGAGGCGGTCCGACCCGACAGGGCGGATGTCGCCGCATCCGGTCCGTTCCTCACTTTGGCGAGCCGGACGTGACCTGGTTCACACGCCGCTCGGCGCTCGTCCTGACGGCGGGTGCCCTGACGGCCGGCGCATTGGCGGCGGACCGCGCGGTCGCCGCCGCTCCGCTGCACCGATGCGAGGACCTGATCGACTCGATCGGCGTCAACGTTCATCTCGGACATGGCGGCAGCCCCTATGTCGACCGATTCGCCGACTGCGCCCGCGCCCTCGACGAACTCGGCATTCGTCACCTGCGCGACGACATCGTGCTCACCGGCGACGAGCCGGCGGGGCAATTCGAACGGATCGCGTCCCTGGCAGGTCGCCGCTTCCGCTTCAGCCTGATCTTCTATGACGGGCTTACGCCGGGGCCGCGGGTGCCACCGAATCGGTTTGCCGAGATCGCCCGGTGGGCCGGTGACGGGCTCATCGTGGCGGAGGGCGGTAACGAGCCTCCCGTGGCCGCGGGGCCGGATCGCGCGCGCCTCTCGGCCGATCACCAAGCCGCCTTGTTCCGCGCGGTGCGGACGGAGGCCCGGTTCCGGGGTGTGCAGGTTGCCGGCCCGAGCTACATTCAGGGCAACGTCGCGGCGGCGCGGAACCTCGCGGCGGTGGTCGACCTCGGAAATATTCACCCGTATCCGGGCGCCGAACATCCGGAAACGGAAGCCGGCGGCAGCCTCGCCCGCTTCGTCGCCGCATCCAGGCCCGTCTTCGGCGCCGCGCCGATGATCGCCACCGAGACCGGCTATCACACCGCGCTCACCACCGGCAGCGCCCACCTTCCGATCTCGGAGGGTCTCCGAGCCCGGTACATGCCGCGGCTGCTCCTGTGGAGCTACCTGCAGGGGATCCGCCGAACCTACCTGTACGAGTTGATTTCCAGCTTCGATCGCGGCGACACGGACCCCGAGAGCCATTTCGGTCTCATCGCCCACGACGGGCGGCCGACCCCGGCCTTCGCGGCGGTGCGCAACCTCGTCCGCCTCTTCGCCGCGCCGGGCGGCGAGCGTGACGCCGTCCCGGCCGATCGCGACGTCTCGCTGTCCGCCGCCGTCCCCGACCTCGTCTCCGGACATTTCGTGCGGCGGGACGGGGCGACGCTCATCCCCGTCTGGCTGGGCCTCGACGGATGGGATCGGCGGAGCCGCACCGTCCGTCCGGACGTGCACGCCCGATCTGTCGAGATCGGCCTCTCGCGTCAGCCGCGGCAGGTGCGCCTTCACCGTTTCGACGACGACGGCCGCGTGAGCGTCGTCGCCCTTCCCGCCGACAGGCGCTTTTCGGTCCAGGTCACCGATCGGCTCGCGGTGGTCGAACTGAGCTAGCGGATCGCGCCGGAGGTCGGAGCCGGCGTGGTCCGCGACCGCACTGATGGATCGCGTCACTTCTGAAATCGGGGGCACCGCGTGGACGAGCCTCTGAAGGCTTGCAGGCAGATCGGACACCGATGGGCCGCCGCAGGCCGAGACGCCCGTCCGCATCATCGACGATCACGGACATCGATCTCATGCTGAGCTACTTGGGGGATCAGATCATCGGCCTGACCCTGGCGGTCTTGAACGCGCTCGCACCGCTCGAAGTCCACGTGCAGACCGGTGTTGCGTACGCCGAGGGAACTCAGCATCGGGCCGACATCTACCGCTCGACGGCGGCGGGAGCGCGCCCGGTGGTCGTCTTCCTCTACGGGGGCGGATGGCGGACCGGATCCAAGGACGAGGTCGCCTATGTCGGCGCGGCCTTGGCGCGCCGGGGGTTCGTGGTCGTGATCCCCGAATATCGGCACGTCCCGGCCGTAGGTCTCGCGGACATCCTTGCCGACAACGCCGCCGCGGTCGCCTGGACTCTCGCGCACGCCGCCGAGTTCGGCGGCGACGCCCGCCGTGTCGTCGTCGCCGGCCATTCCTCGGGCGCCTGGGCTGCGGCAATGCTGGGACTCGACCCGACTTGGCTCGAGCACGCCGGCTCAAGTCCGGTGAAGCTCGCCGGCATCGTTGGTCTGGCGGGACCGTATGCGAGTTCGGCGCTGACCCAACCCCTGGATCGTCAGGTCTTCGCGGGCAGCGATCCGACGTTGCAGCCGATCAACCATGCCGCGGGTCGACATCCCGCCATGCTCCTGCTCACCGGGGCGGCGGATCTGGATGTGAATCCCTCCGGAACCCTGGCGCTCGCGCGCGAACTGCAGGCCTACGACGGACATCAGACCACGAAGGTCTACGATGGCCTCGGCCACGGACAGCTCATCCACGCCATGAGCTTCCCGTTCGATCTGAGCCTTTCGGTCGCCGACGACGTCGCGCAATTCGTTGCCGCCGCGCACGCCGATCCGTGACATCACGCACCCTAGGGGCGCCCGAGCCCATGCTCCGAGGCCGGACGGCGACCGGTCTGCTGGAGACCGGCTGCGCGGGTGCAGGTCCGGCCGCCGTGCGCACCGCGATCTGGCACGGGGCTAATGGTAACCCGGTGCCCCGACTCCGACCTTGCCGCGGAACAGCCAGTAGACGTAGCCGGTATAGACCAAAACCATCGGCACCAGCACCACGGCGCCGGCGAGCAGGAAGGCTTGGCTGCTGGGGTGGGTCGCGGCGTCCCAGATCGTGATCGTCGGCGGGACGATCATCGGCCAGAGGCTGATCCCGAGGCCGACATACGACATCAGGAACAGTCCCAGGGCGCAGAGGAACGGCGTCACCTCGGCCCGCCGATCGAGGGCGACGAAGAAACGCCACGCCAGCAGCGCGACCAGAGCCGGGACCGGGGCCGCCATCATCACGTTCGGCCAGGACAGCCAGCGGGCTCGAAAGGCCTCGCTCAGGATCGGCATGGCGGCCGACACGACGGCGATGGCCGCCAGGGTGGCGATGCCGAGGGGACGCGCCCACCGATAGGCCCGGAGCTGGACCTCGCCCTCGGTTTTCCAGATCAGCCAGCAGGCGCCCAGCAGGCCGTAGCCCGCCACCAAGGCCAGCCCCGTGACCACCGAGAACGGCGTCAGCCAGTCCCACCAGCCGCCCGCGTAGGCGCGGCCCTCGACCCGGATCCCCTGCACCAGGGCACCGAGGCAGATGCCCTGGCAGAACGTCGCCACGTAACTGCCCCACGAGAACGAGCGATCCCAGGCGCTCTGGGCTCCCGGCGTGGCGGCTCGGAAGCGCATCTCAAAGGCGACACCGCGAAAGACGAGCGCCAGGAGCATCAGGATCAGCGGCATGTAGAGGGCCGGCAGGATCGTGGCATAGGCCAGCGGAAACACCGCGAACAACCCACCGCCCCCGAGGATTAGCCAGGTCTCGTTGCCGTCCCAGACCGGGGCGACCGTATTGACCATGACATCCCGCTCCGCCTTCCCGCGGAAGGCCGGGAACAGGATGCCGACCCCGAGGTCGAAGCCGTCCATCACCACGTAGAGAAAGACCGCGGTGGCGATGAGGAGCGCCCAGATGAGCGTGAGATCGACGGACATCGGGCCTACTCCGCGGGCTGGGCGAGGGGACGGCCGGCGCTCTGCCCGCCGGAGACGAGGGCGGGGGCGGGCGTGATGCCGGCGGTGCGGATCGGTTGACCCGGGGGCGGCCCGGGTTCGTGGGCGTGCGGCACCTGATCGAACAGGTGCAGGAGGTACCAGATGCCCGCGCCGAACACCGCGAGGTAGACCGCCGCGAAGGCCGCCAGCGAGGCGGCGACCGCCGGGGCGGCCACCGGCGAGACGCTGTCGACGGTGCGAAGCATGCCGTAGACGGTGAAGGGCTGGCGGCCGGCCTCCGTCACCGTCCACCCGGCCGTGACGGCGATGAGACCGGATGGTCCCATGGCGACGGCGAAGCGGTGGAGCCAGGGCGTGTCGTAGAGCTGCCCCTGACGACGAAGCCAGAGCGCGGCCAGACCGAGGGCGATCATCAACAGGCCGAGGCCGACCATGATCCGGAACGACCAGAACACCAGGGGCAGGTTGGTCGGCCACTGGTCCCGCGGCATGGCCTTGAGGCCGCGGACCTCGCCGTCGAGGTCGTGGGTCAGATAGAGGCTGGCCAGTCCGGGGATGCCGATCCGGTCCCGCACGGCGCCCGCCTCCGCATCCGGCCAGCCGAACAGGATCGCGGGGGCGCGGCGCTCGGTGTCGAAATGCCCCTCCATGGCGGCGACCTTGGCGGGCTGGTGTTCGTAGGAATTGCCGCCGTGCAGGTCGCCGATCACCAACTGGGCCGGTGCCACCACGGCCGCCATCCACATGGCCATCGAGAACATCAGTCGCGCCCGCGGATTGGCCCGGTTCCGCAGCAGATGCCACGCGCCCACGGCGCCGACGATCATGGCGGTGGTGAGGTAGGCGCCTGTGACCGTATGGGCGAAGCGGTAGGGGAAGGACGGGTTGAACACGATCGCCCACCAGTCGGCCGGAGCGAAGCGCCCGTCCGGCCCGACGACATGCCCGGTGGGCGTCTGCATCCAGGAATTGGCCGACAGGATCCAGAACGCGGAGGTCAGGGTGCCGACGGCGACGAGGCAGGTCGCCAGGAAGTGCAGCCCCTTACCGACCCGTTCCAGGCCGAACAGCATGACGCCGAGGAAGCCGGCCTCGAGGAAGAAGGCCGTCAGTACCTCGTAGCCGAGGAGGGGGCCGAGCACTGGCGCCGTCCGGTCGGAGAAGACCGACCAGTTCGTGCCAAACTGATAGCTCATGACCAGACCCGAGACGACGCCCATGGCGAAGGCCACGGCGAAGATGCGGAGCCAGTATCGGTAGGTGTCCAGATAGACGGCCTGGCCGGTCCGCAGCCAGAAGCCTTCCAGCACGGCGAGGTAGCTCGCGAGACCGATGGTGAATGCAGGAAAGAGGAAGTGCCAGACGACGGTGAGCGCGAATTGGGCGCGCGCGAGATTGACTGCGCTCGGCAGTTCGAGAGCTGACATCGCGATCTCCAGGAGCGGACGGATCAGCTTTGCCGCAGTGCAGGAGGCAGCTCCTTGATTCAGCGCAAAGCCGGCGCCGTGAAACCGGATTCGCGTCGGCGCGGGCACTTGCGCTGAATCAAGGCCGCAGCCCGGACCGCCATCGACATTTCCCTGGCTGCGCTCCAGTTGCGGGCAGAGGGGACCCCACCATGTGCTACGCCAACATCCTGGTTTCCGTGGATTTCTCGGAGGCGGCGCCCGACCGTGTCCGTCTCGCGGCCGCCCTGGCCCGTCGCTTCGACGCCACGCTGACCGGCGCCGCCGCCGCAGAGGTGCCGGTGCCGCTCTTCGCCCACGACATCCGCGATGCGGCGCGCCAGTACGACCGGTTCAAGGAGACGATCCTGCAGGAGCTCGAGCGGGCGCAGGCGATTTTCACCCGCTGCGCCGCCGAGGCATCCCGGACCGCATGGTCGGGCGGGACCGATCGACCGTTCGCCCACCTCGTCGCGAAGGCGAGAGCCGCCGACCTGCTCGTGGTCGGTCGGACCGGACCGACCGTGCTCGATCCTAGCCCGTTCGGCGTGGCCGTCGCCCCCGTCCTGATGGAGGCGGGACGGCCTGTCCTCGTCGTCCCGTCTGACGTCACGGATGCGCCGGGCCGGCGCATCGTCGTTGCCTGGAAGGACACGTTGGAGGCGCGCCGGGCCATCTCGGGGGCTCTTCCGTTCTTGCGGTCCAGCGCACAGGTTTTCGTCGTCACGACCGGACAGGGTGCGGGCTCAGAGGGGATCGAGGAGGTCGCGGCGCATCTGAGGCTCCACGGTGCGTCCGTCACCACGCATCTGCTGACGACGGCGGGGAACGACAGCGACGAGATCCTGCGATTCGCCCGCGACCAGCAGGCCGATCTGATCGTCATGGGCGCCTATGGTCACGCACGCCTGCGGGAATGGGCCTTTGGTGGGGCCACCCGCGAGATCCTGCAGGAGACCGCCATCTGCTGCCTGATGGCCCACTGACGGGCCGACCATCGCGATGCTCAAGCTCCGGCGCGCCCTCCGAGCCCGCGGGGATCGATGAGCCTGAAGCCGCCCGGGGCGATGCAGGAACACGCGCGCGTTCGATGCTGCACAGCCGGACTACCGGGAGAAATGGGTCGTCGACATCCGATCCGTGACGAGTTCGAAAGGCACCCAATCGACATGCGGCACCGGCTCGTGCCTCATGAGCGCCAGGGCATCGTCGAGCGCCCGGCGGCTCTGCGTCACCGCATCCTGGTAGATCGTCACGGCGAGGCGCTTGGTCTGCATCGCCTGCATACCGTCGGCGGTGGCACCCACGCCGCCGATGAGGGTCCGGCCTGCCGGGGTCCCGGCGGCCTCGACGGCCTCGGCGGCGCCGAGCGCCATCGCGTCATCGCCGGCGACGATGGCGTCGACGGCAAGCCCCCTGGCGAGCCAGCCGGCGACGACGGCTCTGGCCATCGTCCGGTCTGAGGCGGCCGCCGCTTCCGCGACGAGGCGCAGGCTCGGGAATTCGGTCAAGACCTCTTTGACGCCCCTGGTGCGGAGCATCGATCCCGGACGAGACGGGAGGCCCGTGAGGATCGCGACCCGCCCGGTCCCGTTCAGCATCTGTGCGAGCTTGCGCATCTGCAGACGGCCGGCGACGAGGTCGTTTGGTGCTACGACGACGACGCGCCCGGTCGCCCATGCGGTCTCGGCGCCGATTTCGAGGAAAACCAGGGGGATATCGGCCTCCAGTGCCAAGCGGGTGATGGCATCGCTGGCCGACCGATCCACGGGCATGACCAGGAGTGCGTCGACCTTCGCGGCAACGAAGCTCCGGACCTGCGCGACCTGCTGCTCGCCCGCGCCGTCCGGCGCGTAGGCGAAGTCCAGCGCGATGCCCCGCGCCGACGCGTGCTCCTCAAGGCCGCGGTGCAGGAGCCGGGTTAAGCCTACGGGCGGCGCCATCGCGACGGCGATCGTGGTCGCCGATGCCGGGATCGCGCAGAACAGACAAGCGAAGATGACGGCTACCGCGCGGGTTGCTCCGCCTATCAGGCCGCTCATGCGCCATCGACTTGTCTGACCCATCGATCCTGCCCCGTCCTTGTCGCCGCGCCGGTCGGCTCAGGCGGCGCGGATGCCCTGGAGAAAGACGGCAACCTCGTTGCCGAGACGCTCGGCATCCCGCGAGAGTGTGCTCGCCGCGCTCAGGACGCTCGCCGCCATCAGATCAGAGCCGTCCGCGAATTCGACGCTCGGGGTGCCAGAAACGCCGGAGCCGTCGGCGACCTTCGTGACGGTCTCCACGATCTCCCGAGCCGCGGCACCCTGTTCTTCGACCGCTGAGGCGATGGCGTCCGCCGCCCGGCTCATATCCGCGATCCGGGCGGTGATACCCGTGATCGCGGATGCAGCCTCGGCGGTCGATCCCTGGATCTCGGCCACGTGTTGGCTGATCAGTTCGGTGGCCTGCTTGGTCTGCCCTGCGAGGGTTTTGACTTCGGCCGCCACAACCGCGAAGCCGCGCCCGGCCTCTCCGGCCCGTGCCGCCTCGATCGCGGCGTTGAGGGCGAGTAGGTTGGTCTGAGCGGCGATCTTGGCGATCATCCGAACCACGTCGCCGATCCGATCGGCCGCCCCGCTGAGGGCCTGGACGCGGGACGTGGTCTGCTCCGCCTCCGCTGCGGCGCCGCCGGCCATGGCGGCCGCGCTCTCGGCCTGGCGCCCAACCGCGTCGACCGCGAAACCGAATTCCCCAGCGGCAGCGGCGATCCGCCGGAGATGGGATCGGGTCTCCGCGATGGCACCGGCCGCCATCGCCGACTGGCTCGCCGCAGGCCCGACGGCTCGATCGGCCAGATTGGCCGTGCCGCGCAGGGCCTCCGCCACGGACGCGACCGCTCCCGCGATGTCTCCCACTGTCGCCTCGAAACGCTCCGTCATCTCGCGCACGACGCCTTCGCGCCTCTGCTCCTCGATCGCGTGCAGGCGGACCGCTTCAGCCTCCAGGCGCCGGTTGTGCAGCAAAGTCTCCTTGAGGGCCTCCAGGGTGCCCGCCATGGCACATAACGCGTCGCCGTGAACCGCCGCCGGTACGGCACCGATGAGGTCGTGATTCGCTAGTTGCTGCACGGCACGGGTTGTCGCGGCAATCGGTCGAATGACGCGACGCCGGACGATCCGGACGAACCCCAGGGCGGCCAGGGCGGCGACGGAGACGGCCATCGCGAGTTCCAGCTGGACGGTCAGGCCGGCGGTATCGCCGGCCGCCCGCCTTTCAGAAGCCCTGGTTTGGCGGTAGGTCAGCATCGCGTCTGCCGCCCGCCTGAAGGTCTCCGCGTCCACCTGCAACACCGTGGTCAGGACAGTGTCGGCGAGGTCGCGCTCCCCGGCTCGGTCCAGGGCGGCCGCCTCGGCCGCGGCGGCCAGGACGTGCTGCCAAGCCTCCCACAGGCTCTGCGCGAGATCCCGCTCCTCGGCTGTCGTCACCATCGGCGCGTACTCGGTCCACGCCGTGGATACGGAGTCCAGGGCCTTTTCGGTCCGGCCGACACTGTCCCGCCGCGCCTCCTCCGACGGCGCGACCTGCGCCAACACCGCGAGCGTACGCAACTCCTGGCTCAGCTGCCTGATGGTGCCGAGGACCGCCACGGCTTTGATCTCACTGTCGAACAAGCGACTTGCAGAACCGATCTGGCCGATCCGGTTGACCGAAAAGGCGGCGATTCCGGCAGTAAAACAAAACATCGTCAACGCAAAAATAACTATCATGGAATTCAATCTGGATGGATATCTTCTATATAAATCCATGCAAAAATATTCCGTTTAAAATCTTCCGGTTTCTGGCTAGTCGGTTTATATCTCTGTGAACATAAAATATCAATGCGTGCAAAATCAACATCGAACTAGATTAGATTGACTTCTGAGCTCGCTGCGAAAACTGGATCGGATCGCTTATTTCACGTTTTCGCGCCGAATTGAGAACTTAAACGGAAAACATCGCGTCTCGGATCGGGAATTAGTCAAGCCCTGAATCGACCGCCATCCCGCTCGTGCAGGGGTAACCCATCGAATGTCGCGGCCTAAGCACGCGCACGCTACCCCCATTGGCAGACACCCGGCTGAGGGAGGCCGCGCGGACGTTCAAGGCGGTACGGTTCGGTCTCGATGCGGCGCGCGGGGACCCCGGTCCCGACGGCGACGGTTCGGGCTTTTCACCGGCGAACGGAGTCAGGCCGCGTTTGAGGCGGATGCGGTCAACAGTGGTGCCGCGCCGCCGACCGAACTCTCAAGGAGATGGCTCCGACGACGGACGGGGTCGTCGAACGACCCAAGGCTCGACGGACGTCCCTACTTGCCGCATCCGCGTCCGCTACAGGGACGGATCGACGAGGGGTTAAACGGATCGAGACAAGGGTCGAGCCGGGACTCGGCGCTTGGCGTATGAACCTTCCCCTAGGCATGGGCGGGCAGCACCCCACCGAACGCCACCCCGGTATTCGCTCCAGCGATCGGCCGCTCCAGCTTTTTCGGAACGGCTCGCATGAATGCACCGCTGGCGCCAGCCACTCATGCGAGCGGCGTGCGGTGCCATCCGTTGATGCAGCGCCGTCAAAGCCGCCAGAGCGGCACGAATTCCGATCGATAGGATGAGCGATCGAACCCCCAGACCGGATCCAGCATCTTACCAAGCGCCTCACGGGCCAGCATGATGATTCGTGTGCGGACATCGGCCGGCAGATCGCTTTGATCGAGGGTGGTCAAGCAAGTGTAGAGGCACGCGCGGTATTGGCCCGTGTTGTAGGCCGCGATCACATACTCGTCTCGAATGCCGTAACTGTACATCCAGGATTGCAGGAACAGCGCCTCGCTCGGCATACGGAGGTTGAGGCCGGCCTCGGCGTAGCGCAGGGCGTCCACGTGCCGACCCTTTTGTCGACAGTATCGACTCGCGGCGTAGCGAACCTCCACCCGCTCCGGGCGAGTCGAAATGGCCCGGTCATAGACGGCTAGCACCCGCTCGACCGCATCGCCCAGCGCCTCCATCTGAAGGCCTGCTCCAAAGAGACTGATATAAATCTCTTCTTCCCAGTACCCGAGATCGGCGCGCCGGAGGTATAGATCGCAGGCCTTACGCGCTTCGCCGCAGTCGCGGTAACTCTGCGCCAGATAGTAAGTGTATCGTGCGATCAGGAACGGATCTTTTTCCTCGGCCAAAGCCCTCTCGAGGGCTTCCGCGTCACGCCGATAGGTCGTTGCGTCGCGATGACGCGCTCCATCAATGCCACGACGCATCGCCAAGGGTAGCGGCGCTCTCCAAGACGGCTGTTCGCACTCGAGATACTCGTGAACTACACCCCGGTAATACCAATTGAAAGTGCTGCGGATCAGTTGCACGCGACTATAACGCATGCATTCATCCACAATCGTGAATTCGTATCCAGGCGCATTCAGCTTCGGCAACATGAAACCGGCCGGGATCAGCAACTCATCGTCGGCGTCGATGATCAGCGCGTAGCTTCCATGGGCGCGCGCCAGCCTCAGCGCCTCGTTGCGATTATGGGCAAAATCGACCCACGGCCTCTCCAGGAGCGTCCCGGGGATGCCGGCCAAGGCGGTTCGAATGATATCCTGCGTGCCGTCGGTTGATCCCGTATCGACGACAACCCAATGGTCGATTATGGGACGAACAGAATCGAGGCAACGGCGAACGACCGGCGCCTCATTCTTGACGATCATCGATAGGCAGATGGTCTGGCCGAATTTGTTCATACCGCAAAGCCTTCGCGATGCGCACATCAGACGCGATTTTTGTTGCTGCTCCGTCCTTAGCGCAGGGAAATCACGATTTCAAAGTCATGCCTGGTCCGATGTCGAACTTTGATTTGCATTATTGTTGATTAATTCGTCAAATTCGTGCCATGAATAATTCAAGTTCACGGCCAATAACAGATTTTTTCATTCAAAGATGGGGTCAAAGAAAATTAAATCCGATTTTGCTGGTCGGAATGCTCGCACTCTAGCGTCGTCCTGTGCGCGATTCCAAATGTTGCCGGCTGCGGAATCGAACCGCCTCGGGCCTGTGGTGTCCGCCGAATGCGAAGGATGAGCTTGATCGATTCGAAGAGGCGATTTTCTCCAGCTTGTGATGCTGGCCCGGGCCACCGCACGTTATCTGATCTGAACGGACCCTCCCGGCGTTCGGCGCGGAGAGAGCAAGAATGGAAGAGGCTGGAGCAACCGCGGCGCGCTTCGCGCAGCTTGAAGCGGACAATGCGCGTCTGCGCCGCCTCTTGGACGAGGCCGGGACGCCGGATGGCCTGCGCCACGGTCTGCGCGACACCTTGGCCATGCTGCGCGCGGTCCTGCGCCTGTCGGCCGAGACGGCCGAGAGCGTCGAGGGCTACGCGACCCATCTCGAAGGCCGGCTCGACGCCATCGCACGGGCTCGGGTCTCAGCGGATCGCTTCGGCGAGGTCAGCCTGCACACGCTGATCTCCGACGAGCTGATGGTACATCTCATCCGCGAAGGCGAGCAGGCCGCGATCGATGGCCCGACGGTTCGCCTCAGGCCGAAGCCCGCGCAGTTGATCGCGCTCGCGGTGCATGAACTCTGCAGCAACGCGGTGGAGCACGGCGCCTTCGGTCTGTCGGAAGGCGCTGTCGACGTCGCCTGGGGCGTCACCAGGGAGAGCGCCGACGCCGCCGATGCCCTGATGCTGGTCTGGAAGGAGCGGGGAGGCTCGCTCGTCACCCCACCGACGCGCCGCGGGTTCGGCATGCAGGTCCTCACGGAGATGCTGAGCTACGAACTCGGCGGCGCCGTCGCCCTCGCTTTCGAGGCTGACGGCCTGCGCTGCACCCTCCGCTGCCCCCTTGTTCCGCGGATCGGGCGACTGTTCGAAGCGCTGTCCGGCGACGGAACCGTCGACCCGGATTGAACTGGTACCGGGCGCCGCCCCGATCGCCTCACCCGAAGGCCCGCGAGAGTTCGCGGACCTGACAGGTCGCCCGGTCCGCGCGGACGCTCGCCTGCGCGATCGTGTCCATACCGGCCGAGATCGCGGAGATGCCGTGCGCCGCGGTCTGCATGCTCCCCGACATCTCCCGGGTCACCGCGGATTGCTCTTCCACCGCCGCCGCGATGGTGGAGGATACGGCGCTGAGGGTCCGGATCGTGCCGTGGATAACGTCGATGGCGTCCACGGCCTCGCGGGTCGCCGACTGGGTCGACGCGATCTGGCTGCGGATCTGGTCCGTCGCCCGGCCGGTCTGCGCCGCCAAGGTCTTCACCTCGGTGGCCACCACCGCGAAGCCGCGGCCGGCCTCTCCGGCGCGGGCGGCCTCGATGGTGGCGTTGAGGGCCAGCAGGTTCGTCTGGGCGGCGATGCCCGCGATGAGGCCGAGAACGTCTCCGATCTGCGTGGCCTGCGCGCTGAGGCCGGTCACGATCTCACCTGTGCGCTGCGCCTGCTCCACCGCCCGGCCGGCAATCCCGGCCGCGTGACTCACCTGCTGACTGATCTCGTCCACCGAGACGGAGAGCTGCTCCGCGCCGGTGGCGACGGACCGGATCTCGTCCGACACGCGGACCACGCGCTGGGCCGCTTCGTTGGTCTGCCGCGTGACATCCGCCACGGCGTCGCCGATGGCATCCAGATCATCGCCGATGGCGCGTTGCGCCGCGGCCCGGCGCTGCCGCTCATGGAACTGAGCGGTGATGTCGGTGGCGAACTTGACGACCCGGACCGGCTTCCCGTCCGCGTCGGTGATCGGATTGTAGGTCGCCTGGATCCAGACTTGACGGCCGTCCTTGCCGGTCCGCTCGAACTCTCCGGATTGAAACTCGCCGCGGGCGAGCGCAGCCCAGAATTGCCGGTAGGCTTCGCTGGCGCGCTCGGCCTCGCTGACGAACAGGCCGTGGTGGCGCCCGACGATCTCCTCCAGCCGATAGCCCACGGCCGCCAGGAAATTGGGATTGGCGTTCACGATGGTGCCGTCGAGCGAGAAGGCGATCACCGCCTGCGAGCGGTGCAGGGCGCCGATCTGTCCTTCGAGATCGAGGGTGCGCAGCTTCTGCGCCGTCACGTCGGTGGCGAACTTGACGATCTTGACCGGCTGACCCGCCGCATCGAGCACCGGATTGTAGGAGGCCTGAATCCAGATCTCGCGTCCGTCCTTGGCGAGGCGCTTGTATTCGGCGGACTGGAAGGTGCCGCGGCGAAGACTCTCCCAGAACTGGCGATAAGCCTCGGTCTCTCGCGTGGCCGGCTCCACGAACAGGCTGTGGTGACGGCCCAGGATCTCGTCCCGCGCGTAACCCATGGTCACGAGAAAATTCTCGTTGGCGTCAAGGATCGTACCGTCGAGGGCAAATTCGATCGTGGCGAGGGACCGGCTCAATGCAGCGAGCTTGGCTGTCTCATCCCTTCGACGCAGGCGCCTCTCGAACATCGGTCCCTCCGCAGATCTGCACCGCGGCGCGACAGAAGCGCACACTTTCACGGCCGGATCAGGTTTTTTCCGAAGTTCCGCGCTTCACAGCGACAAGGACTTCGTCAGGCATCTGTCGACACCCATGATGATTGACGTGTTTCGTAGACAGCCGAAGTTTCACCGAAGTTAAGAGTGGCTATTATGATGCGGTCAGATACTTACGGTTGTCCGGGGAATTTTTCCGACAACGCAACGGCTCGCGCAGAGATTGCATCGCGGCGTATCGGGTTCAATATTTCTCGCCGTCGGCTTCAGCGGCAGGTTGCGTTCAGCGGAGACACGACCGTCGGGCACGATCCTGGAGTTGCATAAACCATTCGGTAACCGCCGATGGGCCTTCGGTTTCGGCCCGAGCCCTGTCCGCCGCCGCGATCGCAGAACCCACCCGCATCGACGGTTCGATCGAGACCGCGCGTCACCCGATCCGGCCGATCGTCGCCTCGATGCGGCCGGAGGGCTCGTCCGTCGGCAGGAAAACGGTGCCGGGATTATCGATGCCGAACGGCGAGAGGTCGATCGGCAGGTAATGCTTGTTGGGCATGACGAAGCTGATCTGGGCGAGTTCAGGAACGGCAGCGAGGGCGGCCTCGCCCATTCGGTACATGCTGTCCTGCACCCCGCGACTGTAGGTCGTGCCGAACACCGTCAGCAGCGTCGCGAGGATGCGGGCATTGGCGTCGCTGTAATCGGCGGGCGCCGTCGACCACGTCCAGGTCGCATCCATGCTCGTCGCCGCGATGCGATCGGTCGTGTCCGGCAGTGTCCGGTATCGGTCGGCCACGAAGCCAGACCAGCCCGACTGCGTGGTCTTCATGAAGGTGTAGCCGCGCAGGCCGGAGCGCAGCGTGGACCCGGTGCGATCGGCGGCCAGCGCCACGAAGCCGGAGCCGTTTCCATCCCGGGTGAAGGTATGCCCGTGCGGCGCACCGATGAGGCCGTGGCGCAACCAGCGGATCTCGTCGCCCTCGATCGCGACCGACTCGACCTGCGGGTAGGTATCGAGAAGCACCCGGGCGATCGCCGCGACGAAACCCTCCGCATCGAGGGCAAGGCTCCCGGCGGCCGTCACGTTGACGATGTTCCTGATGCTGTCCGTGGCGATGCAGGTCCGGTTGTCGCCGTCCGTCCAGGCCGCGTCGAAGCGCCCGGTCAACATGACCGACAGGGTCATTTCGCGCGGCGTGTGGTGATCGCCGTCGCGGGCGAGGCGCATCACCCGGACCCGTTCCTTGCCGTAACGCGATGCCGTCAGGGTCATGAGGGTCTCCAGCTGGTCAAAGCCGGCACGTCTCGACGCGCCTGACCGATCCTAGGGCCACGCGGTTCGAGGCTCCAACCGCGGCCGCATCGCAGCGGCTTGACCGGGACCTCTCATCGGCAGGCATAGTGCGTCGCCGGACCGAACCGGCTTCGGGCTGACGAGCGGGCATGGACCTCAACACCATCGAGACCGTTCTCAGACCCCGCAGTCGGATCGAACTCCCCGCCTGGAGGGATGGCGATGCCTGCCTGGCAGGCGGCACGTGGCTGTTCTCCGAGCCGCAGGTCGGCCTACGGCGCCTCGTGGATCTCGGGACGCTGAACTGGCCGCCGCACGCGATTGACGCGGGCGGCCTGACACTCGCGGCAACGTGCACCATTGCGCAGCTCGACCGGTTGGAACTGCCGTCCGACTGGAGCGCCGCGCCGCTGGTCGGGCAATGCTGCCGCGCCCTGCTCGGCTCGTTCAAGATCTGGAACGTGGCCACGGTCGGCGGCAACCTCTGCCTTGCCCTGCCGGCCGGTCCGATGATCGCCCTCGCGACCGCCCTCGAAGCCACCCTTACGATCTGGTCGCCCCACGGGGCCGAGCGGGCCATATCCGTCCCCGACTTCGTGGTGGGTCCGCAGCAAACCGCCCTGGGACCGGGCGACATCCTGCGGAGCCTGTCGATACCGGTTGCGGCCTTGGTGCGCCGCACGGCCTTCCGCCGCATCAGCCTCAGCCCGAACGGCCGCTCCGGTGCGCTCCTGATCGGGACGCGGGCCTCCGACGGCGCCTTCGCGCTGACCGTCACCGCCTCCGTCCGGCGCCCGGTCCGCCTCGCCTTCGACGCGCTGCCCACCGGACGAGCGCTGGTGCAGGCGATCGACGATGCGATCCCGGAGGCGCTCTACCACGACGACGTCCACGGCCGCCCCGACTGGCGGCGCCACGTGACCCGGCAGTTCGCCGAGGAGATCCGCGGGACGCTCGACGCGGAGCCGGGAGCCGCGTCATGAGACTCACCGTCAACGGCAGCGCGCACGAGGCTGCGGCCAGGGCCGGTCAGTGCCTGCGGACCTATCTGCGCGAGGCCGGCTGGTTCGGCGTCAAGAAGGGTTGCGATGCCGGCGATTGCGGAGCCTGCACGGTGCATCTCGACGGCGAGCCGGTACACAGCTGCCTGATCCCGGCGTTCCGCGCCGAGGGACGCAGCGTGACCACGATCGAAGGCCTCGCGGGTCCCTGCCAGCAGCACGACGGCGAGCCCGCAGCGTTTCATCCGGTGCAGGCGGCCTTCCTGGCCGCGCAGGGCTTCCAGTGCGGCTTCTGCACGCCGGGCATGATCATGACGGCCGCCGCCCTCGACCAGGGACAGCGGCAGGATCTCGGCACGGCCCTCAAGGGCAACCTCTGCCGCTGCACCGGCTATCGCGCCGTCCGGGATGCCATCGGCGGCACGCATGCGATCGACGAGAGCTCCGGGGGCGATCCGGTGGGGCGCAACCTCGCAGCGCCGGCCGCCGGGCCCGTCGTCTCGGGACGCGCCCGCTACACCCTCGACGGGCCGTTCGCCGACGCGCTCCATCTCAAGGTCCTGCGTTCGCCCCATGCCCATGCCCGCATCGTGGCGATCGACACCGCGGCGGCCCGCGCCGTGCCGGGCGTCGTGGCTGTGCTGACCCACGCGGACGCGCCGCCGCGCCGGTTCTCCACGGCCCGTCACGAGGATCCGCGGGACGACGCGGCCGATACGCGCGTGCTCGACCCGATCCTCCGCTTCGTCGGCCAGCGGGTCGCCGCGGTGGTTGCCGAGACCGAAGCGGCCGCGGAGGCCGGCTGTCGGGCTTTGACGGTGACCTATGAGGTCCGCCCGGCGCTTCTCGATCCGGATCTGGCCCTGTTGCCCGAAGCGCCCCGGGTTCACGATCCCCGCGATGGCCCCGGAGAGGGCGCGCCGCCCCGCGACCGCCACCCGAACCTTGCCGCCGAGGTGCACGGAGCCGTCGGCGACGTGGAGGCGGGCTTCGCAGCGGCGGACTTCGTCTACGACGAGACGTTCCAGTCGCAGCGCCTCCAGCACGCCGCCATGGAGACCCATGCCAGCATCGGCTGGCGCGCCGATGACGGGCGCCTGACGATCCGGACGAGCAGCCAAGTCCCGTTCCTCACCCGCGACGCCCTGTGCGACCTGTTCGGCCTTGAGCGCGACGCCGTGCGCGTGGTCTGCGGCCGGGTCGGCGGCGGCTTCGGAGGCAAGCAGGAGATGCTGACCGAGGATCTCGTCGCCCTGGCCGTCCTGCGCACCGGGCGTCCGGTGCGCTGGGAACTGACCCGTCGGGAACAGTTCGCGGCAACGACCACGCGTCACCCGATGCGGGTGGCCGTGAAGGTCGGTGCCAAACGGGACGGGACGCTCACGGCGATCAGCCTCGACGTCCTTTCGGATACCGGCGCCTACGGCAACCACGCGGGCGGCGTGATCCATCACGGCTGCAACGAGGTGCTGGCCGCCTATGTCTGCCCGAACAAGCGGGTGGACGGCCGCGCGGTCTACACCCACACGGTCCCGGCCGGCGCCTTCCGCGGCTACGGTCTGAGCCAGACGATCTTCGCTCTCGAATCGGCCCTCGACGAGGTCGCCCGCGGGCTCGGGCTCGACCCGTTCGCCCTGCGCCGCCGCAACGCCGTCAAGCCCGGCGACGCGATGGTGTCGAACAGTCTTGAGCCGCACGACGTGGTCTTCGGCAGTTACGGTCTGGATCAGTGCTTGACCCTCGTGGAGGCGGCGCTGCGGGCCGATCCGGGGCTCGAGCCGGAACCGGGCTGGCGCGTCGGGACAGGCATGGCGATGGCGATGATCGACACGATCCCGCCCCGCGGCCACCACGCCGAGGCGCGGGTGAGCCTGGACGTCGACGGGCGCTACACCGTTCGGGTCGGCACGGCGGAATTCGGCAACGGCACCAGCACGGTGCATCGGCAGATCGCGGCCTCGGCGCTCGGTGCCACGCCCGATCGGGTTCGCATCGCAGACGCGGACACCGACGCGGTCGGCCACGATACCGGCGCCTACGGCAGCACCGGCACCGTGGTGGCGGGTCTCGCGACGCTCCGGGCGGCCGAGGCGCTCGCGGCCCGGATCCGTGCGCGGGCGGCGGAGATCTCGGGCGCAGCCCCGGATCCCTGCCGCCTCGCCGCCGACGCCGTCGACGTGCCGGACGGCTCTGTGGCGCTGACCGCGATCGGCCCGCTGGAGGCGCGCGGCCGTGCCGACGGCAGCCCGCGCTCGGTGGCGTTCAACGTTCACGCCTTCCGGGTGGCGGTCGACCCGACGAGCGGGGTTGTGCGCATCCTGAGGAGCGTCCACGCCGCCGATGCCGGACGGGTGATCAACCCGATGCAATGCCGTGGCCAGGTGGAGGGCGGCGTCGCACAGGCGATCGGGGCCGCGCTCTACGAGGACGTCCGCATCGCCGCGAACGGCAGCGTCGGCACGCAGACCTTCCGCGACTACCACATCCCCGCCTGCGCCGACGTGCCGGACACCGAGGTTCTGTTCGCCGACACCCACGACAGCGTCGGCCCACTCGGCGCCAAGTCGATGAGTGAATCGCCCTTCAACCCGGTCGCGGCGGCGCTCGGCAACGCCATCCGCGACGCGACCGGCGCGCGCCTGACGGCCACGCCCTTCGCGGCGGACAGGATCTACCGGGCCGTGGGCATTGAGCGCAGCGGGCCGCCGTCATGGACATGAAGCGGGTTGCGGCTCTGCGCGGCCCAGGCCCGTCCGGCTTCCTCGAGCGCACCTTTCGCCTGGCCGAGCACGGCACCACCGTACGCACCGAAATCCTGGCGGGACTGACCACCTTTCTGACGATGGCCTACATCGTCTTCGTCAACCCGAGCATCCTGGCGGACGCCGGCATGCCCCGTGGCGCGGTGTTCGTGGCGACCTGCCTCGTGGCGGCGCTGGGCTCGCTGATCATGGCGCTCTACGCCAATTACCCGATCGCCCTCGCGCCCGGGATGGGGCTCAACGCCTACTTCACCTACGTGGTCGTCCAGGGACTGGGCTTCACATGGCAAGCCGCCCTCGGCGCGGTGTTCATCTCAGGCCTGTGCTTCCTGGTTGTCACCCTCACCGGCCTGCGCGCGCTCATCGTCGACGGGATCCCGCACTCGATGCGCATCGCCATCACGGTGGGAATCGGCCTGTTCCTGGCGATCATCGCCCTCAAGAACGCCGGCCTCGTCGCGGCGAGCCCGGCAACCTTCGTGACCCTCGGCGATCTGCACAAGCCCGCAACCGTGCTGGCGGTGATCGGCTTCCTGATGGTCGCCGCCCTCTCAGCCCGGAAGGTGCGGGCGGCGCTCCTCGCCAGCATCCTGACCGTCACGGCACTGAGCTTCGTGTGCGCGGACAATACCTTCCAGGGGATCGTATCCCTGCCGCCCTCGATCGCCCCGACACTGTTCGCCCTCGACCTCCCGGGCGCCCTCTCGGCGGGCCTGCTCAACGTGATCCTCGTGCTGTTCCTGGTCGAGCTGTTCGACGCCACCGGCACGTTGATGGGGGTGGCGAGCCGTGCCGGCCTCCTGACAGACGGCCGGATGCGCCGCCTCGACCGGGCGCTGATGGCCGATTCCGTCTCGGTCTTCGCGGGATCGCTCCTGGGCACGTCGAGCACCACCGCATACCTCGAGAGTGCCTCCGGCGTGGAGGAGGGGGGCCGCACCGGCCTCACGGCCGCCACCGTGGCGGTGCTGTTCCTTGCCTGCTTGTTCTTTGCACCCTTGGCCGCCGCGGTCCCGCCCTACGCCACGGCGCCGGCCCTGTTCTACGTGGCCTGCCTAATGCTCCGCGAACTGGTGGCGCTCGACTGGGACGATCTCACCGAAGTCGTTCCGGCCTGCGTAACGGCGCTGCTCATGCCCTTCACCTACTCGATCGCCACCGGCGTCTCCTGCGGGTTCATCACGTACGCGGCACTAAAGCTGCTCGCGGGCCGCGCCCGGGAGGTGAAGCCGATCGTCTGGGTGATCGCCGCGATCTTCCTGTTCCGGTTCGTCGCGACGGGCGGCGCGCATTGACGGCCGGAACGGCGTGCAGGGCCGCTCACGACCGGTGGCCGCGGCGCGCGCAGCCCCGCGTGACACGACGCCCCGTCGCCGACGTTCAGGACCCTGGGGTTCGCATCGCGAGCCTCATGCGGCTGTCACCTCCAGCGTGCCTCCGGCCGGAACGGGCAGGCTGACGGTGAAACAAGCCCCGCTCCGGTCTGGGCGGTTCCCGGCCGTGACGGTGCCGCCCATCGCCTCGACGAAACCGCGCGAGATGGCGAGGCCCAGACCGGTGCCGGCCCGGACGCGGTCGCCCTTCCGCACGCGGTAGAACTTGTCGAAGACCCGCTCGACATCCGCCTCCGGCAGGCCCTCGCCCTCGTCGAGGATCGCGATCAGGATCCGGTCGCCTTGGCGGCGCGCCCGCACGGTCACGGTGGAGCCTTCGGGGGCGTATTTGGCGGCGTTGTCGAGGAGGTTGACCAGAACCTGCTCGAACAGGACCGGATCGAGGGCCAGCGGCGGCAGGTCCGCGGCCACCTCCACGACGACCCGATGCTCAGACATGACCTTCTGTGTGCGTCGCAGGGCGGTGTCGACGGTCTCGGCGACGTCCTGCGCGGAGAGGTTCGGCGCCACCGCACCGGCCTCGAGGCGCGTCATGTCGAGGAGGTTGGCGATGAACCTGTTGAGTCGCTCCGATTCGTCGATGATCGTGGCCAGGAGTTCCGCCTTGGCTTCGGGCGGCAGCGCCGCGTCGAGGTCGCGCAGCGTGCTGGCCGCACCCAGGACCGAGGCGAGGGGCGTGCGCAGGTCGTGACTGATCGAGGTGAGCAGCGCCTGACGCAGGCGGTCGGTCTCCGCGGCGCGCTCGGCGCGGTCGAGATCCTCCACCAGCCGCACCCGCTCGATCGCAAGGGCGCCCATGTCGGCCAGGGCGTCGAGCAGGCGCCGGCCCTCGGGTGTCAGGATCGGCCCAGAGCCGTCCACATCGAGGCCGATCACGCCGATCGTGCCACGCCCGGTCCGCATCGGCAGGAACAGGCGCTTGGCGCCTGGCAACGTGTCGGCGCCGCGCCCGGCCGGCCTGTCTTTGTCGAAGGCCCACTGCGCGGCCGCCACGTCGGCGGCGTCCAGCCGGTCCTCCGGCGGGTAGCCGGCCATCACGGAGACCGCCTCGCCATCGGGCAGGAGGAGGACGACGCGGACCTTCAGCATCGCCGCGACCTGGGCGCTGGTGGCCCAGAGCACGTCGTCGAGGGTGCCGCAGGCGGCGAGCTTCCGTGAGAAGCCGAACAGACGCTCCGTCGCCCGGGCGCGTCCCTGGCTGATGACGGCGACCCCCCGGGCGCGCGAGGCCAGGTTGGAGACCAAAACGGCCACCAGGGTGAAGAGGAGGAATGCGGCGACGTTCGTCGGGTCCGCGATCGTGAGCGTGTAGACCGGCGGCAGAAAGAAGAAGTTGTAGGCGAGCGAGGCCGCGACCACGGCGGCGAGGGCTGGTCCCCGGCCCCATCGGACCGCCACCGCCACGATGGCGGTGAGCAGGAACAGATCGGCGTTCTCGACGCCGGCATAGGGCTCGGCCAGGAGCGCAGTCCCGAGTCCGGCGCCGATTGCGGCAATCGCGATCCCGTAGGGCAGCGCCTCGAATCCCGGGCGCGGGATCGCCGTCGTCACGGCGCGGCGCGGCGCCTGCTCGTCGGGGACCGCCTCGCCGGGGACCACGTGCACGCTGATGTTGCCGCTGCGGCGAACGAGGTCGTGCACCACGGACCCGTTCAGGAGTTCGAACAGCCACGAGCGGTTCGCCTTGCCCACCACGATATGGTTCACGTTGGCCGACCGGGCATAGTCGATCACGTCGTCGGCGACGCGCCGGCCGCCCGGCAGGGTCACCGCGTCGCCCCCAAGACGGTCGGCGAGCCGTAGCGCCTCGGCGATCCGGTCGCGCTCCGTCTCGCTGCGAAACGGTGCACGCGGCCCCTCGATCGAGAGGGCGGTCCACGGCGCGTGCAGGCGATCGGCGAGCCGCTTGGCGTAGCGCACCAAGCCGGACGAGCGCGGATCCTCGTTCACGCAGACCAGGACGCGCTCCCCGGCCGCCCAGGGTCCGGCGATGGCGTTGGCCCGCATGTGGCCGAGCAACTCGTCGTCGACCCGGTCTGCCGTCCGCCGGAGCGCCAGTTCCCGGAGGGCGGTCAGGTTTCCGCGGGAGAAGTAGTGCTTCAGCGCCCGCTCGGCATTGGTCGGGACATAGACCTTCCCGTCCTTCAGGCGCTGGATCAGGTCGTCCGGATTGAGGTCGACCACCTCGATGTCGTCGGCCCGGTCGAGCATCCCGTCCGGCACGGTCTCGCGGACCCGGATGCGGGTGATCGCGGCGACGACGTCGTTGAGGCTCTCCACATGCTGGATGTTCAACGTCGTGAGGACGTCGATGCCGGCGTCGAGCAGCTCCTCGACATCTTGATAGCGCTTGGGGTGCCGCGACCCGGGCGCGTTCGTGTGGGCGAATTCGTCGACGAGCGCCAGGGCCGGGCGGCGGGCGAGGAGCGCGTCGAGATCCATCTCCTCCAGGACCGTGCCATGGTATGGCACGGGGCGGCGCGCGATCACCTCGAACCCGTCGAGGAGGGCCTCGGTCTCGGCCCGCCCATGGGTCTCGACGACGCCCACGACGACGTCGGTCCCGACCTTCAGCCGGGCACGGCCGACGGTGAGCATCTCGTAGGTCTTGCCGACGCCCGGGGCTGCGCCGAGGAACACCTTGAGCCGGCCGCGCGTCCGTTCCTCCCGGCGCGCCGCCTCGAGGAGCGCCTCGGGCGAGGGACGAGTGGGGTCGCGACCGGTCTCCGGCATGGTCCCTCTACATGGACGCCGCTCAGGGGCGGGCGAGGGCGTCGAGGGCGAGGTTGAGCGTCTGGACGTTGACGCGTGGCTCACCCAGGATGCCCAGCATGCGGCCCTCGATACGCGAGGTTACGAGGTCGCGCAGCTTCGCCTCCGGGATCTTGCGGTTTTCGGCGACCCGGGGAACCTGGAAGTAGGCGGCCTCCGGCGAGATGTCCGGGTCCAGACCCGAGCCGCTCGCCGTGACGAGATCGACCGGGACGGGCGCCCCCCCATTCTCGGCCTTCAGCGCGACGAGGTCGCCCTTCACGCGCTCGGCGAGTGCCGCGCTGGTCGGGCCGAGATTCGAGCCCGAAGAGTTCGACGCGTTATAGGGCGCCGGTACCGTCTTGGCGGCGTCGGCAGGATCCGGGGCCGTCGTCGCGGAGGGCCGGCCGTGGAAGTAGCCGGCGCCAGTGAAGGTCTGGCCGATCAGGCTGGAGCCGATGACCGTGCCGTCGCGCTCGATCAGGCTGCCGGCGGCCTTGGCGGGGAAGATGGCGCCGGCGAGACCGGTGATGGCGAGGGGATAGGCGAGGCCGGTGATCGCCGTGAGCGCGGTGAGCAGGACCAGGGCGGGGCGAAGCTGTTTCAGCATGGCGGGTCTCCGATGGACCGGTTCAGACGAGGTGAAGGGCGCTGACGGCGAGGTCGATCGCCTTGATGCCGACGAAGGGCACCAGGACGCCGCCGAGCCCGTAGATCAGCAGGTTTCGGCGCAGGAGCGCGGCGGCGCCGACGGCGCGGTAGGTGACGCCGCGGAGTGCCAGCGGGATCAGCGCCACGATGATCAGCGCGTTGAAGATGATCGCCGACAGGATCGCGCTCTGGGGCGAGGCCAAGTGCATGACGTTGAGCGCCTGGAGCTGCGGGTAGAGACCCAAAAACATCGCCGGGATGATGGCAAAATACTTGGCCACATCGTTGGCGATGGAGAAGGTGGTCAGGGCGCCGCGGGTCATCAGCAGCTGCTTGCCGATGCCGACGATCTCGATGAGCTTGGTCGGGTCACTGTCGAGATCGACCATGTTGCCGGCCTCGCGGGCCGCCACCGTGCCGGTATTCATCGCGACGCCGACGTCGGCCTGAGCCAGGGCCGGGGCATCGTTGGTACCGTCGCCGCACATGGCGACGAGCTTGCCGTGTGCCTGCTCCGCGCGGATCAGGGCGAGCTTGTCCTCGGGTGTGGCCTGGGCCAGGAAGTCGTCGACCCCGGCCTCCGCCGCGATGGCGGCCGCGGTCATGGGGTTGTCGCCGGTGATCATCACCGTGCGGATGCCCATCTGGCGCAGCTCGGCGAAACGCTCCCGGATCCCGCCCTTCACGATGTCCTTAAGGTAGACGACACCGAGGAGCCGGCCGTCTCGGGCCACCGCGAGGGGCGTGCCGCCGGCCCTGCCGATCTCCTCCGCGATGGCGCGGATTTCCCGAACCGCCGGCGTTTCCGGCGCCGGCTGGAAGGCGAGTGCGGCATTCGAGCCGCGGCTCGCCACGGGCTGGCCCGATAGCGAGGCGATCACCGCGTCCACCGCGCCCTTACGGATCGACGCGCTTTCCAGGTCGACGCCCGACATGCGGGACTGCGCGGTGAACGGCACGAAGGTCGCGTTGAGCGCGGCCATGTCGCGGGCGCGGATGCCGTACTTTTCCTTGGCGAGCACGACGATTGAGCGTCCCTCCGGCGTCTCGTCCGCCAGGGAGGCGAGTTGCGCTGCGTCGGCGAGTTCCGCCTCGGTCACGCCCGAGACCGGGCGGAACTCGGTGGCCTGCCGGTTGCCGAGCGTGATCGTGCCGGTCTTGTCGAGGAGCAGGGTGTCGACGTCGCCCGCCGCCTCGACGGCGCGGCCCGACATGGCGAGGACGTTGAAGCGCACCAGCCGGTCCATGCCGGCGATGCCGATCGCCGAGAGCAGCGCGCCGATCGTCGTCGGAATCAAGGTGACGAACAGGGCCACCAGCACGATCACGGGAATAGCGCCGCCCGCGTAGCTCGCGAAGCTCGGGATCGAAGCCACCGCGAAGACGAACACGATGGTCAGCCCGGCGAGCAGAATGTTGAGAGCGATCTCATTCGGCGTCTTCTGGCGCGACGCGCCCTCGACCAGGGCGATCATGCGGTCGACGAAGGTTGAACCGGCCGCGGCCGTGATGCGGACCTTGATGGCGTCCGACAGCACCTGGGTGCCGCCGGTCACCGCCGAGCGGTCGCCGCCGGATTCGCGGATCACCGGGGCGGACTCGCCCGTGATCGCGGCCTCGTTGACGGAGGCCACGCCCTCGATCACCTCGCCGTCGGAGGGGATGAGCTCACCCGCCTCGACCAGAACGACGTCGCCGACCTTGAGAGCGGTGCCGGGGACCGTCTCGTAGGCGCCGCCGGGACCCTTGAGGCGCTTGGCGGTCATCTCGGTGCGCGTCCGCCGCAGGCTGTCGGCCTGGGCCTTGCCGCGGCCCTCGGCGAGCGCCTCGGCGAAGTTGGCGAAGATCAGGGTGAACCACAGCCAGAGGATGATCTGGCCGGAGAAGGCGAGATCGCTGCCGCCGGTGACGAGGTCGCGGGCGAACAGGACCGTGGTCAGGGCCGCCACGACCTCGACCACGAACATGACCGGGTTGCGGATCATGGCGCGGGGATCGAGCTTCCTGACGGAGCCGAGGAGGGCCGGCCCGATCAAGGCGGCACTGAAGAGGGATGATGTCTGGCGCGACATGGGGGATGTCCGAAGGGAAGATTGAAGTGGGGCTCGCCGTCCTTGCGAGCGGAGCGACGCAATCCAGGGCAGCGTCACGTTCGGCGGCGTCGAGCCGGCTCGGGTCGCTTCGCTGCGCTCGCGATGACGAAGGTGAGGCTCAGCCCCCCGGCGGACCGAGGGTCAGACCGTAAGCCGCCAGGAGTGCGAAGCCGCCGAGCAGCACGACGCCGAGGAGCGCCAGCACGAGGTCGGAGGTCCGCACCGGCTGCGGCGCGGCCCGGCCCCGCCGGGACGGCGGCCGGTGCAGCGCGAGGTGATGGCGCGGCATGCGTCGGGAGGAGAGCGCGCGCGGCATCTCAGCCTCCCGTCGCGAAGGTCTGGCCGGCCGCGCCCGCGAGGTGCTCGACCACGGGGCCGAGCGCCAGCGACGGGAAGAAGGTCAGGCCGCCAATGATCAGGATCACACCGACAAGGAGCCCGACGAACAGGCCGCCATGGGTCGGGAACGTACCTGCGGAAGCCGGGACCGTCTTCTTGGCGGCGAGCGAGCCGGCGATGGCCAGGACCGGGATCTTCACGAAGAATCGACCCACCAGCATGCCGATGGCCAGGGTGCTGTCGTAGAATAGCGTGTTGGCCGACAGCCCGCCGAAGGCCGAGCCGTTGTTGGCCGCCGCCGACGTGTAGGCGTAGAGGATCTCGGTGAAGCCGTGCGGGCCGGCATTGGCCGGGCCGGCGAGCCCCGCCGGCAGGACGGTCGCGAGGGCGGTGAAGCCCAGCATCATCAGCGGCAGGCAGAGGATGCCGAGCATGGCCATCTTCACATCCTTCGCCTCGATCTTCTTGCCGAGGTATTCGGGGGTGCGGCCGACCATCAGGCCCGCAACGAAGATCGCCACGATCACGAAGATCAGCATGCCGTAGAGGCCGGCGCCGACGCCCCCGATGATGATCTCGCCGAGCTGCATGTTGAGCAGCGGGATCAGGCCGCCGAGCGCGGTGAACGAGTCGTGCATGGCGTTGACGGCCCCGCAGGACGCCGCGGTGGTGATCACCGCGAACAGCGCCGAGGCCGCGATTCCGAAGCGGACTTCCTTGCCTTCCATGTTGCCGCCGGTCAGCCCGAAGCCGTTGAGCACCGAGCTGCCGTGGGCCTCGGCCCAGTAGGTGACGGCGACGCCCGCGAGGAACAGGATCCCCATGGCGCCGAGGATCGCCCAGCCCTGCCGCTCGTCGCCGACCATGCGGCCGAAGACGTTGGTGAGGGCGGCGCCGATCGCGAAGATCGAGACCATCTGGACGAAGTTCGACAGGGCGGTGGGATTCTCGAACGGGTGGGCGGCGTTGACGTTGAAGAAGCCGCCGCCGTTGGTGCCGAGCATCTTGATCGCCACTTGGCTCGCCACCGGCCCCAGCGCGATGGTCTGCCAGGCGCCCTCCAGCGTCGTCGCGTCGATGGAGGGCGAGAGCGTCTGCGGCATGCCCTGCCAGACGAGGAACAGCGTGTAGGGCACGCAGATCGGCAGGAGCACGTAGAGGGTCGCGCGGGTCACATCGACCCAGAACGAGCCGATCGTGCCGGAGGACGCGCGGGCGAACCCACGGATCAGCGCCACCGCCACCGCGATGCCGGTCGCCGCCGACAGGAAGTTCTGGTGCGTCAGCCCCAACATCTGCGACAGGTACGAGAGCGTGGTCTCGCCCCCGTAGGATTGCCAGTTGGTGTTGGTGATGAAGCTGGTCGCGGTGTTGAACGCGAGGTCCGGCGCCACCGCGGTCTGATCGGCCGGGTTGAGCGGCAGGACGGCCTGCAGCCGCAGGATCGCGTAGAGCACCGCGAAACCCAGCACGTGGAACAGGATGACCGCGCCCGTGTAGGCCAGCCAATGCTGCTCCTGGCGGGCATCGATTCCGGACACGCGGTAGAGCCCGCGCTCGATCGGTCCGAGCACGGGCGAGAGGACAGTGCGCTCTCCGGTGAAGACGCGGGTCATGTAGGCCCCGAGCGGCTTCACGAGCGCCAGAACGACCGCGCCGTAAAGCGCGATCTGGATCCAGCCATTGAGGGTCATGGGGGGAGGTCCGTCAGGGGCCGCTCAGAACCGCTCGGGGCGGACGAGGGCGTAGGTGAGGTAGACGAGGAGGCCCGCGGTCACGAGGGCGCCGAGGGCGAGGTCGAGGGTCATGGCGGCCTCTCTCAGAGCCGCTCGCAGGCGGCCGCGTAGCCGGCTGCGGCCGTAAAGAAGGCGAGCCCTCCGGCGAGGAAGACGATGTCGAGCATGGTGGTCGGGTCCGTTCGGCGCACCGGCCGCGGAGGCTCCGCGACCGGGCTTGGCCGACCATGCTTGTGGCCGGGAACCGCGTTAGGGTTCGAGCGAGGGCCGCGCCGGAACTTATAAGGGACGTGTTAGGAGTGAGCCTCTCCGCGGAAGCTCGTCCGCAGACCGGGGCAGGCTGCCGGCGCCGTCAGCCGGGCCGCATCCGGACAAAGGTCACGCCATTGGGCGCGGCCCACCCGGACGACACCTGCGGCTCGCCCCCGGACACCGCCAAAGCCCAAGCCGCAAATCTCGCAGCGGCCTTCGACGGGTTCGATAAGGCAGGGGATTGGCTCGGAAGCAGTACGGGCGATCGGCGCGCGCGAGGCAAACGGCGGATCGACCTCCGACGCTCTGGCACTCAAGGGACGAGCGTGGGTTCGAAGGTGTTCAGGGCAAGTAGCCCGAGAGACAAGGCTGACCACGCGCCGAGCGCGACGATCGTCAGCGCGAAGGCGCGGTCGGCCCCGCACGCGGCGAGGATGTGGCGGACGGTCTGCATGCGGAGGCTCCATCCGGGCCGGTGCCCGATGGCGCGATCCTTTCCGCGTCGGCCGTGAGGGACCAAGACGACCGAGGGCCGTCCGGCATAGGGATGTCATCAGGAAACGGACCGGCGGCATCCGCTGCGGTCGTCCGCGATTCTGCGGCGGCCGCGTCGGCCGGACTGAGGTAGCTCGGATCGAGTTCGTGCAGGAAGCAGGGTGGGGAGCTGTACGCGCCGAACACGAGGTCGTCCTTGCCCGAGGTTGCGGCAGGAGGCTCGGGCGGCCGGGCCGGGTCTGACGGCATGATGCGGTCTCCTCCGTTGCGGCCCGTCCGTCGGACCTGATCCCGCGGCTCTTCGCACGGGATACCGGCCTTGGCTCCCGGTCACGATGCGACCGGAATCCGCCCTACGCCGTCGCGGGCTCGGGCTGCTCGGTGGAGCTGAACACGACTTCGCCGGTCCGCTCGCAGACGACGCTCACCGATGTCGCGCCGTTTTCCCGATTCTGGACAGGGAGTTGTGCCAGCGCGTACGCCGTCGCCGCCTCGAGGTCGCACGGCCACAGCTTGGTGAAGCTTTCGCGTTTTCCCCGGCGAAAAGTGATCTTGTAGGCCATCATTTCCTCCGTTTTCACGGAGGATACACCTTCTTGTACGCGCGCCACGTCCATCCCGGGCATGGCACCGATGCGTCCCGGGCGGGAGAGGACCGAGATCGTTCGAAGGCGTCCCGGATCGACAGGGCTCGACCGACCGTTCGCCGATACCGAAGCCCGCGGTCTGACGGTCCCGCGGGTCGACAGCAGCTTTCGGGGCTCTGCAGGGTCGGTGCGGCTGTGGCGTCGACCTGTCGCAGCAGACTGATCCGCGCTCGATCCCCCGTCGGATCGGCCTCCGTACGCTCAAACTATGCGGCGGCGTTGTGCCTGTCCTGCGCCAGGATGAAGGCCGCTACGCCGGCGGCGGGGATCGGCCTGCTCAGGAGATAGCCCTGCACTTCGGAGAACCCGCTCGCCCGCAGACGTGCAAGCTGCTCCGGCGTCTCGACGCCCTCGGCGGTGGTGGTGATCTTCAGGCTGCGGCCCAGTTCGGCCACGACGTGGACGATCGCGGCCGCTTCGTCCTTCTCGAGCAAATTCCGGACGAACGACTGATCCAGCTTGATCTTGTCGAAGCGGAAAGTGTTGAGCGAGCTGAGGGACGAATAGCCGGTCCCGAAATCGTCCATGGAGAACCGCACGCCGAGGCGGCGCAGCCGCGTCAGCATGTCGAAACTCGTTTGGTCCTGGCTCAGGATCACCGACTCGGTGATCTCGAGTTCGAGGCGCTGGCTCGGCAGCCGGGTCGCACGCAGAACCTCCTCGACGAACTGGTCGAGATTGCCTTCGCGGAACTGGATCGGCGAGATGTTGACTGCGACGCGCAGGTTTCCCGGCCATCCCATCGCGTCCGCGCAGGCGCGCTTCAGGACGTAGGCGCCGAGGTCGTCGATCAGCCCGGTCGCCTCGGCGACCGGAATGAATTCGCCCGGCGAGATCATCCCCCGCTCGGGGTGGTTCCAGCGGGCCAGGGCCTCGAAGCTCGTCACCGCGTTCGTCGCGAGGTCGAACAGCGGCTGATAGTGAAGCTCGATCTGCTGGGCGCCGATCGCGAGCCGCAGCTCACGCTCCAGCCACCGCCGCTGGTTCTGGCGCTCCTCCATCTCCGGCTCGAACGTGCGGACGCGCCGGCCGCCCTCCGCCTTGGCGACGTAGAGGGCGACGTCGGCCCGGCGGAGGAGATCGTCGCCGTCGGCATCCTCCGGGGCCGAAGCGGCGATCCCGAGGCTGCCGTCGACGGAGACGAACTGGCCGGCGAGGAGGAACGGGCGCCTGAGTTGCGCCAGGATCTCCTCCGCCAGCGCGAGCACCCTCTCCGAGCGATCCCCTTCGCACAGGACCAGGGCGAACTCGTCGCCGCCGAGACGCGCGACGGTGCCGCCGGGCGGGCACAGAGTGGTCAAGCGCTGGCCCACCTGCCGGAGCAGCTCGTCGCCGGCCGGGTGCCCGAGGGTGTCGTTGATGCCCTTGAAGTCGTCGAGGTCGAGGCAGACCACGGTGACCGGCCGGCCGCCGCGGGCACGATCCGAAAAGGCCGCCGCCAAGCGGTCGGCCAGGAGCGCGCGATTCGAGAGCCCGGTGAGGGCATCGTGGGTCGCCAGATGGGTAATGCGGGCCTGAGCGGTGACGCTCGCCGTGACGTCTTCGTGTGTCTCTACCCAGCCTCCGTCCGTCATCGGCTCGACGGTGATCTCGACGCACCGGCCGTCGGCGAGGGTCTTGGTGATGGTCCGTCCGTGGGGACCGATCTCCACGCCGGATTGATCCGCGAGACCGGCCAGCCGGCGCACCTCGGCGTAGGTCGGCTCGGTCTCGAGCGCGTCCGGCGCGATCCCGTAGATCCGGCAGAACTGCGCGTTGAAGACCTTGAGGCGCCCACTGGCGCCGAACATGCACAGCCCCTGCGACATGTTGTTCAACGCCGCATCGAAGCGGGCATTCTGCTCCTGGAGCTGCCGCTCGCGTTCCGTCAGGATGGTGTTCTTCCGGAACACATCGTTGCGCAGCTGGTCTCGCTCGGAGAGGGATTGTTCGAGCACGACGACAGCGCGGGCGATGTCGCCGACTTCGTCCTCGCGGTCGACATCCGGCACGCTGACGTGCCAATTCCCGCGCGCCACCTCGGAGACGGTCTGTGTGATGCGCACCAGCGGGCGGGTGATCCGGCTGGACAGGATGAGCAGCACCACCGCGACCAGGCAAAGCGTCAGCCCGGCGACGATGCTGAGCGTCTTCAGGAGCGAGCGGGAACTCTCTTCTCCAATTCCGACGACCTTGCCGGTGAGCTGTTGCAGTTCCCGGAGAGGCGCCGCGACGCAGAGCCGGATGTCCGGCACCTGCGGAAGACAGCGGGCAACCTTCTCAGAACCGACGACAGGATGCAGTTCGGCCCGGGACACATCGCCGAGCCAAGCGCCGGCGGTGGCGGCGCCGGACGAGGACAGGAGGCGCTGGCCCGCCAGAATGAGCACGTCGCGCCCGCTCAGCGCCGAGAAGGCCGCCAGGATCGGCTCGCGGGCGCGCAGGATGCGATAGCCGATCAACCCGCCGATCACCTCGCCGAACTCGTCGAAGAGCGGCTGCCCGAAGATGTCGGCGACCGCGCCCGATTCATCGGCCGCCAGCGCGCGCGCCAAGGTGTGGTCCCACCGGAGGGACGACACGAATCCGTCCGCATGATCGCGGTCGTTGCGCGCCATCATGGTGCGCAAGGAAGCGGCGAGGGGGATCGTGCCGAGTGCCGTGTTGGCCGCGAGCAGGTCCGCATCGACCCGGTCGGCCGTCAGGGCGCGCAAGTTCAGGTCGAACGCGATCGCGCCGTCCAGATCGGCCAGCGCCAGGGCGGGCCGCATCAGTTCGGACGCCGCCACCGTGTTGCCCGAGAAGACCGCATTGGCCACATCCCAGCGCTTCGCCATGGTGGCGAAGCGCCGCTCCACGTCCTCTCGCTGCATCTGGAGCCGGGCGGCGGCCAGCTTGGCATCGCTCAGGAGGCGGTCCGACAACTGAGCCTCCGACCAGTTCGAGACCTCCTGGGCCTGGTCCCGCAGCGTCTGCCCCGAGCTGAGAACGACGAGGAAGACCAGGGCTGCGAGGGCGATGGCAGCCGTGGAAAGCGTGGCGCCGACGAGGCGCGCGCGCAGAGATCGCGAGAAGACGGTGCCCGTCACGGCTTGAGCGGGGCGCCACCCCGCTCCGCCATCACCTGCGCCGCGCGATCGGATGTGGCGAAGGCGAGGAAGGCGGAGGTTGCAGCATCCCGGGTGGCGAGCTTGTAGATGAGGGCCAGGGTAACCGCGCTCGGGTAGGCCGGATCGCGCGGCGCCCTTCCGTCGATCGACAGGACGACGAGATCGTCCGACAGGGCCGGGGAGAACGGTCCGAAGCCGATCGCCCCGGGCGTCTGCCGAACGGTCTCGATCGCGTCCTGGGTGGTGGTCGCGGTCTTCGAACGGCTGGTCAGGACGAGGTCACGCCAGCCCGGCATGGTGGACCGGAGCACCGAGAGCGTGCTGTCCGTGTCCTCGCGGCGAACCACCCGGATCTTGAGATCGGAGCCGCCGAGCGCGCTCCAATTCTCCGTCTTGCCCGCGAAAATGGCCGCGACTTGGTCGCTCGTCAGGTTGGTCACGCCGGCACCGCGATGCACGAAGACCGCGGACGGTATGCGGATCAATGGAACTTCGACGAGCCCCTGCGCCTTTTCCGCCTCAGTGAGCGGGCGCGCGACCCGACCGAGCCTCTGGCGCTCGCCACCAACGGCGGCCACGGCGCCGCCGGAGCCGATGCTCGGCGGCACCGACACGCGGGCCTCGCCGGCCTGGGCATTGTAGGCGGTCGCGACAGCCTGCAGCATCTCGATTCCGTCACCGGTCCCAACGATTGGAAGCTCCTCCGCCCGGACGGCGATCGACTGGAGGAGGAGGGCGAGGGCGACTGCCGAGAGACGCCGAAGACCGAAGGACAGCGTTGACATTCCGGCATAATGAGACTCGAATGCTTAACTTCGAGTCACCGGATACATCGCAATCAAGCTGTGGTTGACGATTTGCTAGGCGACTGGATCCGTTTTAGCGGTCCGATTACCTGTCACGCGCTGTAGAAAGCGCTGAAAGAAGTTTGTTTCAGACGGCTCGGCCGCCTCAAGGCTGCGGTCAGCCGCGTAGAATGGATCGGCGTAACAGGTCGCACCGGCGGCCGCTGCCAGGAACTGGACGGCGGCGACCATGTCCGGAACCCCTGCGGCGACGACGGTATCGTCCCGCGTGAGCATCGGCAGATGGAGCGTCGGCCGCCCGGAGCGTGCATCGGCGGGGGGATAGCCGCCGCTGCAGGTCAGGATCGTCGTCGCCCCCCGGTCGCGCAGCCAATCCAGTGCCGAACGCATGTAGAGATTCTGCGGGTTACGCGCGCCGGCCACGACGACGAGGTCACGGTCGGGCTCGCGCAGGCGGCTCGCGCGGGCGACGGCCCAAGCCGGCGCCCATCCGACGCCGGATGAGACGACGACGAGGCGACCGCGCCCGAGTCTGTGAAAAGCGCTCCCGAAGGGACCCTCGACCTTCACGGCCGTCCCGAGCCCGATCCGCCCGCCGAGATGCGGCGACACCGCGCCGCCGGCTTGGCGACGGATCTGAAAGATCAGCTCGTTCAGCTCGCCGGATCCATCGGCGCGCAGGGTCGGACTGTAGTCGCGCGGCGGYAGGCCCGCGAAGGCGACCCGCACGTACTGCCCGGGAAGGTAGGACAGCCGTCTGCGCATCGCGACCGTGACTTCGACGATGTCGGCGGTCAGTTCGGTCACGGTGTCGACCGTTCCGCTCCGCCGGACGATGTCGGGCACCTCATCGAATTCGATGACCGTGTCGGCGGTGAGACGCGCCCGGCAGGCCAGGACGGTATCGCCGATCCGCGTACCGGCATCGTCCACCGAACCGTCATAGATCCGGACCCGGCAGGTCTCGCACTGGCCGGTCGCGCAATCGTGCGGGATCGCCCGGCCACCCGCCAGACCGGCATCGAGCAGGGTCTGGCCAGCGCTGGCACTGATGCGCCGGCCATTGATGACGAGGGCGACCGGATCGACCATGCCGCGGGACCGCCTCAGCGCAGCAGGACTTCGACCGGCCGCATGTGCCGCGTGTGGCGGGTCTGCGTGTGGTCGAATGCGGAAACGTACAGGTAGAACGTGTTGCCGGGCAGGAAATCGACGTCGTATTTGCTGCCGGTCGCGATCTTGCGCGAGGCCACGACCGTCCAATGGTCGTCCGCCCAGTCGGCGGCCGCCGAGATGCCGGCCCGGTCACCGGTATAGCCGTCGGTCAGCAGTACACCCGGTATGACGGTGCCCACCGGAATCTCCGCATCGACGGCCGTGGAATACGGAACGGTCTCGGTCTTCTCGACCATCCACCAGGCCGAGCCCTTCGAGGCGCTCGCATCGGGCGTGAGATCCACGGTGCCGAGCTTGGCCACGGTGGCGCGCCAGTCCTTGGGCAGCCGCAGCGGCTCGACGGAACCCGTGTATCCGCCGGGTCCCTCGAACCGGAAATTGTAGCGGTAGGCGCTGGTGCCGGGGTCGCCCCAGTAGCCCGCCTGATAGCGGCCCTTGACCGCCCGCTCGGCCGCTGTCGGATCGGTCGGCGGCCCGATATGCATATCCTCGAGGACGCCCAGCATGCCGCCACGGGCCGACTTCCATTGCCACATGTCGATGTAGCTGCCGTCGGTGGTGTAATGGTAGCCGCGGCCGTTCAGGGGCGCGGGCGCGTCAGGCAGGGTTCTGGCGCCGAGATGGGTGGCGCCGCCACTGCCGAAAGCGTCCGAGCGGGAGAAGATCACCGCGAGCTTGTCCTCGTAATAGGTGGTCACGTCGGCATGGGCCGCTTCGGCGTCGAGGACATGCCACCCGTCATCCTTCTTGACCAGCGGGACGCGCTTCAGCGACCGCGACGGATCCCACCACCGGAAGGCGAAGTAGACGTTCGCTGCGTCGCGCACCGCGCGGATCTCGACGGTCGTCTCGCCGGTGCCTCCGAAATTGGCGCCCTGCATCGTCCGGACCGAAACCGGACGGGCGGTGCGCCAGACCGGATCGTCCAGGAGCTTTCCGAGGTCGGGTCCGACCGCGACCTTGTCCACCACCAGAGTGGACCGGCCCTTCACGTCGGCCCAGGCCAGGCCTCCGACGACCGGGATGCCCAGGATCGCGGCCGCGAGGAGCGGCCGGCGTCGACGCACCGCGCCGTCGGACAGTGGAGCCGGACGGAACAGGCGCAGGAGCTGCCACAGGCCGCCATACATGAAATGCGCAACGGTATGAACGGCGATGTAGGCGAGGGCGACCAGAGCGCAGGTGGCGTGGAGCCACACCACCCAGCCGCCATAGCCGAGATAGAGCGCGATGCCGGTCCCCGTCAGGACGAGCGTAACGGCGTAGATCAGCCAGTGCAGCGCGACGTTGACGCCGCCCCAGCGCGCCTTGCGCGCCGCCTTGGTCCGGCCGCCGACCAGAATCGCGCGCAGGCGCGTCATGCCGTTGCGATCGGTGAGCCTCCCGCGCACGAGATAAACCAGGTAGGCCGTGATGCCGAAGAACAGGGTCAGGCCGGCCACGAAATGAACCGTCCAGACCTCGCCCTGCGGGAGCAGTGGTGCGAGGAATTTTGCGGTTCGGGCGATGGGTGCGTCGGCCGAGATCCGAAGCCCTGTGAGCAGGCTCGCGACCATCGCGATGGCGACGACCCAGTGGATGACGATCGTACCCGTATCGGTGCGCGGACGGCGCTCGGCGCGGGCGGACGCATCGGCGCGCCGTGGTGCGACGACCTCGGCGCTGGAAAGCGGATGCGACGAGAGGGTCAGCGGTTCCGACATTCGATCCTCCGCAATACCCACTCAAATTGGCCGAGATGCGTTAGAACTTTGTAAAACATAACGCCACGATCGGCATATACCCGAGCTCCGCAATCTTGAATCGACCGCGGACATGCTTAACGGCGCAGCCCAGCCCGGCTCCCGGGAACCCCGGCGGCTGGGCCGGCGCAAGCGCGGAACGCAGTCCGGCAGGGGACTCGGCATCGGCCGGACCGACCTGCGCAGTGTCCTCGACCTTCGGAACATCCCCCACCGCTGCGGGTCGCAAACCGGCGCTCCGTGGTGGAGATTGGCGCGGACATCCTGGCCGACACCATCCGGGCGCGCCACGGCCGCGGTTCTGTGAGGTGCGCCGATCGGAGGATCCGAGATGACGGAGCGAGAGACCAACCCGGATGCCATCGCCCGCCGGCCGAGCCATGCCGGCCGACGCGTCCTCGTCACGGGGGCCGGCTGCGGGATCGGCCGGGCGATCGCGGAGGGCTTTGGAGCGCGCGCGGCCCTGGTCGGCGTCGCCGACGTCACCCAGGAGGACGTGGCGGCGACCGTCGGGCTCATCGAGGAAGCGGGCGGGCGAGCCCTGCCGCTGCGGCTCGACGTGGCCGACTATCCGGCGGTCGAGACTGCTTTGGCCGAGGCGGCCGCCGCGATGGGCGGGGCCTTCGATACCGTGATCAACAATGCCGGCATCTCGCCCAAGCACGACGGGGTGGCTCACCGCGTCTGGGAGATGGATCCGGCCGAGTGGAACCGCGTAGTCGCGGTCAATCTCACAGGGGCGTTCAACACCGTCCGGGCGCTCGTGCCGGCGATGCGGGCGGCCGGGCGTGGGTTCATCGTGAACCTGTCCTCGGTGGCGGGAAAGACCCACTCGCCGATCGTCGCCTGCCATTACGCGGCCTCGAAGGCGGGGCTGATCGGCCTCACCAAGCATCTGGCGGCCGAACTCGGTCCGTTCGGCATCCGGGTCAACGCGATCGCCCCGGGACGCATCGAGACCCCGATGGTCCGGGCGGTGGGCAGTGCGGTTAACGACGCGCAGGTCCGCCTGACGCCGATGGGCCGCCTCGGATCGCCGGAGGAAGTTGCGGACCTCGCCCTTTACCTCACCTCCGCGGAGGCGAGTTTCGTGACCGGCCAGACTGTCGACGTGGCCGGCGGCTTGTACATGACGTGAGCCGGTCGCAATCAGGACGGCGGATGGACGAGAGGACGGCCATGGACGGGGCGGCCACCGCGGTCGGGATCACCGGTCGGACACGGGTCTACGGGATCCTGGCGGACCCGATCTACCACGTGAAGGCGCCCGAGGTGATGGGTGCGCTCTTCGCCCGTCACGGCGTGGACGGCGTGCTCGTTCCGCTGCACGTGCCGGCGGACGGCTTGGCCGCCGTGATGGACGGGCTTCGGCAGGTGCGCAATTTCGGCGGCTTCATCGCCACGGTTCCGCACAAGACGGCGATGACGGATCTGTGCGACGCGCTCACCCGCGAGGCCGAGCAGATCGGGGCGGTGAACTGCGTCCGGCGCGAGGCGGACGGACGCATGGTCGGCACCATGCTGGACGGCATCGGCTTCGTCGATGCGCTGCGCGCCTCGGGCGTTGAGCCCCGCGGCCGGGACGCGGCGCTGGCAGGCGCTGGCGGTGCCGCCAGTGCGATCGCCTTCGCGCTGGCGGAGGCGGGCGTCGCGCGCCTGACGATCCTCAACCGCACCCTCGACCGCGCGCAGGCGTTGATCGCGCGCGTGCGCGCCGCGTATCCCGCCCTCGCGGTCGCCGCGGAGGGGAGCCAAGTGGACCATGACATCCTCGTCAACGGTACGTCGCTCGGAATGCGCCCGGGGGACGCCGCGCCCTTCGATCTGACCGCTCTCCACGGCGGCCAGTTCGTCGCCGAGGCGATCATGGATCCCGAGACGACGCCGCTGCTCGCCGCAGCGTCGGCGGCCGGATGCCGCATCCAGAAGGGCCTGCCGATGCTGGAGCGCCAGATCGCGCTGATGGCCCACCACATGGGCGCACTCTGAGGCGAGATCTGTGCGACGGATCGACATCGACGCCATCGCGGCGGCTGACTTCGACTACGTGATCGTGGGCGGCGGCACGGCGGGATGCGTTCTGGCCAACCGGCTGACCGAGTCCGGGACGCGCAGGGTGCTGCTGCTCGAGGCCGGGGGTCGGGCGCGCAGCCCCTGGGTCGCGATCCCGGCGGGCTTCAGCCGTCTCCTTCAGCATCCGGCCTACAACTGGCGCTTCCGGACCGAGCCGGAGGCGGCGACCGGCGGCCGGGTGATCGCGGTGCCGCGCGGCAAGGGCCTCGGCGGATCAACGCTGATCAACGGCATGATCTACGTGCGCGGACAGCCACAGGATTACGATGCCTGGGCGCAGGCCGGGTGCCGCGGCTGGGGCTTTGCGGACGTACTGCCCTATTTCCGACGGGTGGAGGATTTCGACGGACCGCCCGATCCGTTGCGCGCCCGCGGCGGCCCGCTGCCGCTCACCGAGGTCGGCGAGCAGCCGGACATTGCGGAGGCCTTCATTGCTGCGGCGGAGGCGGCCGGCCACCTGCGTAATCCGGACTACAATGCGGCGCGCCAGGACGGCGTCGGCTATTATCAAGTCAACCAGCGGCGCGGGCGGCGGATCAGCGCCGCCGATGCCTACCTGAAACCTGCCCTTCCGCGCGCGAACCTCGCCGTCGTCACCGACGCGCACGTCCTGCGGCTGACTTTCGATGGGGATCGGGCGAACGGTGTCGCCGCGCTGGTCGGAGGGCGCGAGCGGCTGTTTCGCTGCTGCGGAGAGGTGATCCTCGCCGCCGGCGCGGCCCAGACCCCCCAGATCCTGGAGCTGTCCGGTATCGGCGATCCCGACATCCTGACCCGCCTCGGTCTTCCGATCCGCCGCGCGGCGCCCGGAGTGGGCGCCAATTACATGGACCATTACTGCACGCGGATGAACTGGCGGGTGCGTCTGCCGGTGACGCTGAACGAGCAGACCCGCGGCTTAAGCCTCGGCCTCGCGGCGGCCCGCTACCTCGCCACGGGGCAGGGAATCCTGTCGCTCGGCACCGGCCTCGCCCATGGCTTCGTACGGACGCGCCCCGGTCTCGAAGGGCCTGACGTCCAGTACTTCTTCATGCACGCGAGCTACGCCAACGCCGCCGAGCGCAAGCTCGACCGCCTGCCCGGCATGACGATCGGCGTCACGCAGCTGCGGCCCGAATCGCGCGGGACGATCCACGCCATCTCGCCCGATCCGCTTCAGGCCCCTGCCATCCGGCCGAACTTCCTCGCCACCGAGGAGGACCGTCGCGCGATGGTCGAGGGGATGAAGATCGCCCGGCACATCGTCGAACAGGCACCGATGGACCGTTTCCGTGGCCCCGAACTCAACCCGGGACCTGATTGCCGGACGGATGCCGACTGGCTCGACTTCGCCCGCCGCGACGGCCAGACCATCTACCACATCTGCGGCACCTGCCGCATGGGCGCCGATCCCGGTTCCGTCACGGATCCAGACTTGCGCGTGCGCGGGGTTACGGGGCTGCGCGTGGCGGACGCCTCGGTAATGCCGAGCATCGTTTCGGGGAATACGCAGGCGGCGGTGTTCATGATTGCCGAAAAGGCGAGCGCTCTGATCGGCGCCTGCAGCTGAAAGCGCGGCGCTGATCTGCGGCAGCGCGGCCGCGCCTGCGCGATCGCACGGGATCCGGTCCCGACGCCGCATCGCAGACGGGGGCGAGACGCCCCTTGGGTCTCGGAACAACCCGCCACCAGACGCATCCGGTCCGCCCCACCCCGCAGGCTCGATGCCCTCGCGCTGCACGGGTGCGACCGTCCGGCTTTCGCGCCGGCGCGCGGGACGGGGAGTGACGCGCGGACCGAATCACCCGCCCGAACGGCCGACCCATCCGGGGTCGCGAAACGAAGCGGCTTCAGCGCGCGCCGCTTTGGACAATTCAAATACAAAAACAAATTTAATGAACTCAATTCCAATTATAAAATGCAATCGCAATTTATTTGTAAAATCATCTCTTGATAGATACGGTCAAGCTGCCGGTCGATAGGTCGGCCAAATCTCAAATTCACTGCGGCGTTGGTCTCAAGCGGGAACCGAGACCTGACGTGAACGCGGATCATTGGGTTGACGCTGGCGGATTCATGCCCACGGCGTTTGATGCGGGGACACCATGACCAGACTCAAGGCGCTGTTACTTGGCTCTTCAGCCTTGCTGATCCCGTTCGGAAGCGCGCGAGCCGCCGATCTCCCGACCATGAAGGCTGCCCCAGTCGAGTATGTACGCGTTTGCAATGCCTATGGTGCCGGCTTTTTCTACATTCCTGGCGGCGATACATGTATCCGTATTTCCGGCAGAGCCCGGTATGACTTCCTGTACCAGACCAGCAAGGTCCGCACCGGGGCCGGCGGCGATGTAACCGGCTATCTGGGCCTGATGCGGCTGAACCTCGATTCGCGCACGCAGACCGATTACGGCACCCTGCGCGCCTTCCTGCGGATCGACATCGCCAATCGCAGCGGCCCGTTCCTCACCTCAGGATCCCGGCAGCGCGAGAGCTTGGCCATTGCCGGGCTTGGGGCCGACGCCTTCGGTCGGACGCAGACCTACGTCAACGCCGACAAGGCGTTCATCCAGTTCGCCGGTCTCACCGCGGGCCGTGCGGCGTCGTTCTTCGACTTCTACGCTCATGATTTCGAGCTGATCGGTGGCACAGCCGGATCCGACACGTTCAGCACCAATCTGCTCGCCTACTCGGCGACGCTCGGTAACGGCATCACGCTGACCGCCTCCATGGAGGATCCGACCTACCGGCGTTTCCCGATCTTCGGCACGGGCGCGGCTGCCGGCGCGTTCACGGCGGGCGGGGGCTTCGCGGGCTACAGCAACGCGTTCAATCCCTTCACGCCTTCGACCTGGCTGGCACCGATCGTCGTCGGCCCCGGCAATGTCGCCTTCGTCGATGTCACACAGAAGAGCCGGATGCCCGACGTCGTCGGCGTCGCGCGGATCGATCAGGCCTGGGGCTCCGCGCAGCTCTCCGCAGCGGTCCACGAGATCAACGCGGGCGATGCCGGAAGCACGGTGGGGGGCATCACGACGGCGACCGCCGGCCTCGGCATCTCGCCGACCGGACGCGCCTCGAACGCCTATGGCTGGGCGGTCCAGGGGGGCCTGAAGGTCAATCTGCCCTTCATCGCGACCGGCGACACCCTCTATTTGCAGGGTGCCTACGGCCAGGGCGCCATCACGTATACCGGCATCTCGAACTACACGGCGCCGTACGACGCCCTCGGTGCCGCATCCGTCGGCGGCGGCTCATTCGCGCAATACTATGCCGATGCAGTACTGAACCCCACGACTGGGCGGCTGGAGTTGTCGACGTCCTTCTCCGCCGTGGCATCACTGCTCCACTACTGGGCTCCGAGCTGGCGGTCGGCCTTCTTTGGGAGTTACGCGCAGATCGATTACAATTCGAAGGGTCGCAACGCGCTCGGCCTTCTCGGTTTCGGCTTCGCACCGTCTGGCGCCAGCGCCGCCAACGCGCTGGCCTTCGCCACCAGCCCGGTTCTGAGGGGAAACAACCAGGTGATCACAGGCGCGAGCCTGATCTGGACGCCCGTCAAGGACCTCGATATCGGCGTCGAGGGTGAGTATATCCGCACAGCGCTGAACAGTGGCGTGACGCCGGACATCTCCAAAAACTCCCTGCGCTACGTGAATTCGCAGGATGCGGCGCAAGTCCGCTTCCGCGTGCAGCGGGATTTTTGAACCCAGAGAGAAATATTTCTCAACTTGGTCTTGAAATACCGAGCCCAGCCAACAGGCTGGGCTTATTATTTTGGAACATATTCATAAACATCGAAGTTTGACCGATGACATTCAACAAATAAAAAATGTTTTTGTTGCACGATACGCAGGATCAGGTACAAAGACATCAGCTCTTCAGCGGCTTTCTTCGCCGTCGACCGAGCGGATGCTATGGTTTCAGATCCGGCGGGCTCGGGTACCAGAGTTCGCCTCGTTTGATCCAAAGCTTCAGACCCATAAGACTTCGCCGACCGGGCAACCGGTCGGCTTTTTCGTTTCGCACATGAGCCTCCACGCGGACATGGAGCAGACGGACGACCCGATCGCCAGGCGACATACGCCGCCCGAGGGATGGGCATCGGCGCAGCGCATCGGCTGGCCCTGGCCGATCGCGGCGGCGAAATCCAAAGAATCATTCAAAGATTGAATGTCGACCAAAGAGCGAAACAATTATTCTGCAATAAAATATAGAATTTAAACCGTCAAAGCTGCATCTTACTCCCACGTCGCCGGTTCGCGACAGCTCGAAAACGGGAGATCACTATGAAGAGCATCGTCCTGGCCTGCTCGGTGGGCGCCATGTTGCTTGCCGGCCCTGCCTTCGCACAGGATGGGGGCGCCACGATCGATCCCAGCCTCATCATCCGCACCCACGGCAGTGGCCTCGATGCGGACTCCTACGCCCAGGGCAACGACCGTTCGGGCGGGATGTGGGAAGGTGCGACGGGATACAGCTCGTCCCTTCAGCAGCCGGCCTCGGTGGGGACCGTCCCAACCAACCGGCAGTGGAGCCGCTTCAATACCCGCGAGCGTCGGCGCAGCGGCCGGTCGGACTGAGCAACCTCGTCTGAAACAGACAGGCGCCCGGTGTCCGCCTCGATGGCTGCGGATGCCGGGCAGGCTGGACGGGACGTCCCGGCGGCCGTTCCGCTCACCGCAGGGCTCAGTGAGCGGGCACCGGCGCAGGCTCTACGAGTGCCGCCTCCACATGCCTGTGAGTCCAGCGCAGGGTGACGCAGCAGCCGGCGCCGTCGCTGACGATGTCGAAGGCGGCACTATGCAGCCGGGCGATCGAGTCCACCAAGCTCAGCCCGATTCCGAAACCGCTGTTGTCGGTCTTCAGCGCGCCGCGGCGGAATCGCGCACGGACGGCCCCCAGCTCCTCCGGCGGTATGCCACACCCACTGTCGGTGACCCGGATGCCCGCGGGGTTCCGCAGGAGCGTCACGGTGACCTCACCACCCGTCGGTGTGAACTTGAGCGCGTTGTCGATCAGGTTGCTCACCGCCTCGAAGATGAGGCTTCGATCCCCCTCGACCATGCAGGAGGGTTCCGGCCGGTCCCAGTGGAGTTCGATGCCGCGCTCGACGGCCAGGGGCTCGTAATACTCGACGGCGTCCTCCAACAGCCGCCCCAGATCGACCTCGGTGAAGCCGGAACGGCGCAGGCGGTCTTCCATCTCCGAGATGCGCAGCAGTGCGGAGAAGCGGATGACGATGTTCTTGACCTCGGCCAAGACGTCTTCGTTGCATGTGCGGAAGGCCTGCACGCTGTCGGCCTTGCGCAGGGACCGCTCCAAAGTTCCGACAACCCGGGTCAGGGGCGTCCGCAGGTCGTGGGCGATGTTCTCGTTGACGCCCTTGATCTCCAGCATCAGCCGCTGGAGCTGATCGAGCATGTCGTTGACCACGCGCGTGAGGTGCGCGAGATCGGCCGAGACGCCGCGTGTCGGCAGCCGTTCGCTCAGGTCGCCGCGCATGATCCGCTCGACCGCCTTGGTGATCGCATCGTTCTGCCGCAGCGAGCCGGCCCCGAAGATCACGGCGCCGACGAGGCCGATGATGATCGTGGCGGCCATGCCCCAGACGAAGGTTTCGACCAGCGCCTTCTCGAGGGCCTGAAGATCCTGGGCCGAGCGGCTCACCAGCACGTACTCGCCGCTCGGAAGCTCGGTGAGCTGGCTGAACAGGGTCCGGGTGCCGCGATCCATCGGCTGCGACAGGACGAACGGCCGGCCAAGGGGCGCCGCGGCCGGATAGGCGATCGGCGCTCCGGCCCGGCGTTCGTGATCGGGGCCGAAGAGGACCAGGGGACGCCCGCCTTCGGCGAAGTCCTCGGAGGCGTCGATTCGCTCGCGCAGCGCCCGAGGCGAGAGGCTCAGAAGATGCTTCGATTCCCACTCGACCCATTCGAACGCGGCTTTGCGCCCGTAGCTGCGCGTGTCGATGTAGAGGAAGGCCGACAGCGCCAGCGATGCCGTTCCGAAAGTCGCGAAGAACAGGCCCGCAACCCGGAAGCCGCTCGTGCGCCGGACCTCAAGAAGGCGCACGGAGGATGAAGCCCGTGTTGCGCACCGTATGGATCCGCGGATTCAGGCCGTCGGGGTCCAGCTTCTTGCGGATCTTGCCGATATGGACATCGATCACGCTCGATTGATGGTTGAAGCTGTAACCCCACACCGACTCGAAGATCATCTTTCGGCTGACCAAGACGCCGGGATTCTGCATCAGGAACTCGATGATCGCGAATTCCTTGGGCAGCAACTCGATCTCGCGGCCGGCACAATCGAGCACACGCTCGATCAGGTCGAGCCGGAGATCGCCGACCACCAGCTCGCTGACCGCCTCCGCAGCCATCTTGCGCCGGGCAAGCGCATCAACGCGGGCCGTCAGCTCGATGAATTCGAAAGGCTTGGCGAGATAATCGTCACCGCCTGCTCGCAAGCCGTCCACGCGTTCATTGACGGCCGACAGCGCACTCAGGATGAGAACCGGCGTCGAGACCTTCGCGGCACGCAGCTTCGTCAGCAACGACAGGCCGTCGATCTCCGGCAGCATACGATCCAGAACGATCACGTCGAAGTTACCGTCCATGGCCTTGCGTAGTCCGATGCTGCCGCTCGGCGCCTCATCCACCTGGAAGCCGTATTCCGCGAGCGCGGACCCGATCTCGGCTGCAACGCGGCGGTCGTCCTCTACAACCAATACGCTAGCCATCCGTTTTTCCTTCTTATTTTGTATTCGCCGGCTTTGTCTGGTCTCCTGCGGCCCGGAGGGAGCGCCGGAAATATCCTCTTCTGTCCCGGAGTCAAATGGGCTCCGACCGCGGCTGCTGGAAGGCGTCATAGGTGCGGCAAAGCTTACCGGGGGGCGAGGGCTATGGACCATGCGCCTCACTCCGCACTCGCCTGCTCGGAGAGCTTGGCTTGAGGGTTCCGGGCGGCGGCGCTGCCCTTGGGAATGACCCGGCTGCCATCCCGAAGGTCGGCGGGCGGATTGAGGACGACAGTGTCGTCGCTGGTCAGGCCGCTGCGCAGTTCGAGCCGCGTGCCGAGATCGCGCGCGATCGTGATCGGACGGAGACGGACGGTATCGTCCGCGCCGACCACGGCCACGCGCGTCCCGTCCGCGTTGAAGATCAGCGCTTCGGCCGGCACCGTCACGCGCGGATGTATGCGCGGCACCTCGAACGTCACGGCGACATAGAGGCCGGGTCGCAGGATGCCCTCCGGGTTCGCGACGTCGACCTCGGTCTCCAGCGTCCGCACCGACGATTGCAGGGCGACGGAACTCCGCGACACCGTCCCGGAGAACGTGCGATCCGGCATCTGCGCAACCTTCACGTGGGCCTTGACGCCGTCGTGGATGCCAACCGCTGCCGATTGCGGCACCTGCACGGCAACGCGCAGGACGTCGGTGCTGTCGATGGAGAAGAGCGGCGTCCCGCCGCCGGCATCGCCATGAACCAGATCCCCGACATCGACCTTGCGGGCGACGACAATCCCGTCGAACGGAGCAACGACGTTCTCGAAGGTCGTCAGCGTTCGTAGCCGGTCGACGGTGGCCTGCTGCGCGGTGATGTTGGCCTCGGCGACCTTCACCTTCGCCTCCGCGGCCGTCAGGGACGCGGAGGCGGTCAGCATCCCGGCCCGGGTCTGATCGGCGTTCTGCTTGGAGGCCCAGCCCTGACCGGCCAACGTCGAGGTGCGCGCGTCCGTGGCGTTCGCGAGGGTGACGTTGGCCCTGGCCTGCTGCACGTCCGCATTCGCGACCGCGAGCTGGGCGCGAAGCTGGCCTAGCTGGGCCTCGGCCTGACGCGCCTGTTGGTCCAGATCCGGGGCGGCGATGCGGATGAGAAGGTCGCCCTTCTTGACCCGCGAGCCGATGTCGACCCGGCGTTCGGCGATGTAGCCGGTGGCGCGGGCGAAGATGTCGGCGTGGTCGAAGGCCTCCGTCTGGCCCGGAAGGGTCAGGGTAAGGGGGCCGTCCTCCACCTTGGCCGGCCCGGTCCGGACCTCGGGGACGAAGTTGACGGTCTCGGCCTGCGTCTCCAGGGAGGCCTGATAGGCCTGCCAATGGTGCCAGGCGCCGAGCCCTAGGGCGCTGCCGAGGGCGATCAGCGCCACCAGGAAGGGCCGCTTGCGCGGCGGCGGAGGTGAGGCATGGGCAAGCACCTCGCCGGCCCTGTCCTGCCGCAGCGGATCGACCTCGACCGCGTGCTGGTGCGCCCGCGCGGCAGCCTCGGCGCCGCTCCCGGGGGCGTCGGTGAAAGCGTGCATCAATAATCCTCGAGGGGCTTGATCGGGCTGCGCCGGAGCAGGGTGTAGAGGAGGGGGACGAACAACAGGGTCGAGACGGTGCCCATCCCGATCCCGCCCATCACCGCGCGGGCCAGGGCGGCATTCTGCTCGGCGCCTTCGCCCGCACCGATCGCCATCGGGATCAGGCCGAGGAACATCGCCGAGGCGGTCATCAGGACCGGTCGGAGCCGGGTATGGCCCGCCATCAGGGCGGCCTCACGGGCCGAGCAGCCCGTGGCTTCCCGATGCTCCTTGGCGAAGGTGACGAGCAGGATCGAGTTCGCGCTCGCGACGCCGACCGACATGATCGCCCCGAACAGGGCCGGGATCGAGAACGCGGTGCTGGTGATGAACAGGCTCATCACGATGCCGCAGAAGGCGAGCGGCAGCGCGGCGATGACGACGAAGGGATCGACCCAGGTCTGATAGTTCAGGACGAGGAGCAGGTAGACCGCCACCAGCGCGATCCCGAGCCCGAGTTCGATATGCGAGAACGCGCTCTCCATGCTCTCGATCTGGCCCCGGACCAGGATCTTGTCCGGGGCCGGAAGCTGAGCCTGCTCCTCGGCCACGATCCGTTCTACGTCCGTGCGCACGCTGCCGAGATCGGCGTTCTGAACGTTGGCGAGCACATCGAAGGTCGGCTGCTGATTGACGTGGTTGATGACCGTCTGCTCCGGCTGACGCTGCATCGTCGCGATGTTCGACAGCAGGATCGGAATCCCGGGCCGGTTCTGCGTGGTCGCGTGCACGGAGACCGGAGTGTTCATGAGCTGATTGATATCAGCGTTGCGCCATTCCGGTGTCTGAACCCAGAGCTGATAGGGCATCCCGGACTTCGGATCGGCCCAGAAGTTCGGGCTGACCTGGAAGGAGCCGGAGAGCGAGACGTTGAGGTTCTGCGCAATGGACTGCTCGCTGACACCCATCTCCGACGCCAGCCTCCGGTCGACATTCACGTACATCTGCGGCGCGTCGACGATCTGGTGGAGGTGGACGTCGACGGCGCCTCGGACCGCGGAGATCCGGCGGACCAAGTCGCGGGCGACGGCGAGGTCCTTGTCATCATGCCGACCGGCCACCTGCACATCGATCTGCGCAACGGTGCCGAAGTTCAGGATCTGCGTGATGATATCGGACGGCTGGAAGTAGAAGGTGTCCTCGGGAAACGCGTCGCGCAGGACCTTGCGCAGGCGTTTCTGATAGAACGCGATCGGCTTGTGCTCGCCCTTCAGGTTGATGAGCATTTGCCCATCGTTGTACGCAACGAATGACGCATCCATGAAGGCGAAATTATAGTTCGATGCCGGGAGACCGATGTTGTCGAGAATCAGGCCAATTTCTTCTTTTGGGACGACCTGCCGGACGACATCCTCGACCTGCGCGAAGGTCTTTTCCGCCTCTTCGATCCGCTGGCCCGGCCGGGTGCGGATATGCAGCGTCATCTGGCTGGACTGGATCATCGGGAAGTAATCCTGCCCGACGAAGGGAAAGATCGACGCGGTCACGGCGACGACGGAGAGCCCGCCGAGCAAAGCCCGGCGCGGATGGTGGAGCACGGCGGAGAGAAGCCCGACATAGCCGGCGTGGAAGCGCGCGAAGCCCCGCTCGAAGGCGGCCCGAAAGGCGAGGGCGCCACGCACCGGAATCCGGAGGAGCCAGAGGGCCGGCCACGCCACCGCACCGAGCAGGCGACCCAGTCTCGTGCGTCGGCGGGGCGCCACGGACCCGTTGACATCCGGATGCGAGCCGCCGTGATGCCGGGCATATTCCGGGGCGACCAGGACGTCGATCAGGATCGCCACCAGCGTCCGCGACAGCAGGTAGGAAGTGAGCATCGCGAACACCACCGCCTCGGCCTGTGGGACGAAAAGGTAGCGGGGCGCGTCGGTGAGGAAGAAGACTGCCGAGAAGGCCGAGCAGATCGCCAGCGTCGAGATCAGCGCGGGCTTGGCGATACCGGCGACCCCCTCGACCACGGACCGCCGGAACGGGAAGCCCTCCTCGAACATCCGGTAGGTGTTCTCGATGGCAACGGTCGCGTCATCCACCAGGATGCCAACCGCCAGGGCGAGGCCGCCCAGGGTCATCACATTGATGGTTTGCCCGAGGGCGACCAGGATCGACAGGGAGGTCAGGATGCAGAGGGGGATCGAGACGAGGACCACGATGGTCGAGCGCCAAGACCCCAGGAACAGCAGGATCGCCAAGCCAGTGAGGCCGGCCGCGATCACCGCCTCGCGGACCACGTCGGAGATCGCGTCGGAGACGAAGACCGACTGATCGAAGAGCGAGGTAATCGTCATGCCCTTTGGCGCGGCGGCGCGGATGTCGGGCAGCGCCGCCTTCACGGCGTTCACGACGTCCAACGTCGAGGCCGCGCCGTTCTTCAAAACTTGCAGCAGGACGGAATGCGTCCCGTCGGCGCGCACGATGTTGATCTGCGGGGGCGCCCCGTCGCGAACATGGGCGACATCGCGCAGGAGGACCGGTTGATTGTTCTCGACCTTGATCGGGATGCGATTGAGCTGGTCGACCAGCTGCGGGCTCGAATTGAGCCGGACCGTGTATTGTTGTGTCCCGATCTTCGCGAGACCCGAGGGCACCACGAGATTCTGCTTCAGAACCGCGTCGAGAACGTCGAGCGGCGTCATGCCGAGGGCGCGCAGCTTCGCGGGATCGAGATCGACCATCACCTGCCGCGGCGCACCGCCATAGGGGGATGGCAGGGTGGAGCCCGGCACCTCGGCCAGCCGCCTGCGTGTCCGATACTGGGCGTAGTCGAAGACGTTGGTGAGCGTCAGCTTCGACGAGGACAGGGCCAGCTGGATCACCGGCACCGACGAGGCGGAGAAGCGCATGATCACGGGCGGCTGCACGCCCGGCGGCATGCGCGAGCGGATCGCGTTCATGGCCGAGTCGACCTGGGTCATCGCCAGATCGATGCTCACGGCGGAATCGAAGTAGATCCGCTCGGTCACAGTGCCTTGGATCGAGGTCGATTCGATCCGCCTGATGTTGTTCACGTTGCTGGAGAGCGAGAACTCACTGTAGTTCGTGATGCGCTGAACCATGTCGGTCGCGTCGAGACCGCTGTAGGTCCAGACCACCACCACAACCGGGATATCGACGGCGGGGAGAACATCCTTGGGCGCCACCGCGATCGACCCGACGCCGGACAGGAACATAAGGATGGCAAGAACATAGAAGCTCTTGCGGAACTTGAGAGCGAACCGGACGAGTTCCATGCTACCTAGCCGATGTCCCACCCCGATCCGGCGCATGTCCTCGGCCAGTGGGCCGCAAGGATTATGCGCGGATTGAGCTTTGTTTGCTAAGAGGACGCCGAGCGGTGGCCCCGCTGGAAAGCGATATAGTCCGCACGAAACCACTCTTCGAATGAATTCGGCGCGATAAACTAAAAGCGTCTTTAAGAAACTTAAAATCGCGCCCGGTTTCATAAAGTCGGGGAAGCCAGAGACGAGCGGCCGGTCGGACTCGATCGAACCTCGCAATCGCGACGATTGGAAATTGAAATATTATTCAAGAAGTATTATTATTTTTACTTGAGAAATCGTTGTTTCATTGTCATGGCCGCCAAACTCACGCGATCTACACGTCAGGGATGCGGCGCGATCCACGACCGTCTGAGGCCGCAGAAGGTCGCGTCTCTACGGCGTGGTGCGGAGGCGCTGGGTTCGGTGATCTATGGCGGACGCAACCTTTTCTCGATCGCGTGAACGTGCGTTGGCGTCCCTGTCGGAATGGATTTCGGCGGCGCCATCCATCAGCACTGACTCTCTAAGTTCAATGATTGAGTCGACGGCAAATCTCTAGTTTTCAATCTGATAAAAATCATTCCGCGTTGTATCTCTCGCATACGAATTTCTATCAGCTTCAATTATCTTTCTATTGTCCCGACACATTTGTTCCGATCCCGATCCGTACCGTCCTTTATGCCGACACGAAGAGAGGCCAGCCAATGGTCAGACGATGCCTGTGGCTTGCAATGGCCGCGCTTACGATTCCACGACTGATCGGCATGGCCAGAGCCGAGAGCGAGATGCCTGCAGGCGGCGCGTTCATGAACAGCTACACCTCGGACCCCTATTTCGATCCGAGATCGCGATATTCGCAGCGTCATTCCACCGGCGACGTCGGAGGACAACCGCTGTTGGCAGAGCCGGGCGACGCCGATCCGCCCTGCAGGTTATTCGACAAACCCTGCGCGGATGCGTTCGAGCGCTCACGCAGACACGCCTATCCCTAGCCGAGAGACACGGCGGCGACCGATCGGCAGCGACTCTCTCAATGGATCTCACAGGGGATAAGCCGATCGACAATGCCGGTTTGCGAGACCGCCGTTTCACCCGGCAGATCTGCCGAGGCCGCACCGGGTTCAAGCCGTCTACGGCACGCGAGCGAGTTCGAATCACAGACCGTGCGGCCGCCAACGCCGTCTTGGATGCACGATCCTGAAACGCAAGATTGTGGAATACGGAAGCAGATTATATTCGCGCCCGTAATTTGGTGCTAATCGGCCGTGCGTTGCGTGATTGACTGCGCGTTGGTTGAGGCATGATTGAACAGGCGCCCCGTGTCGTTCGGGAGTTTCACATTGGCGCCGCCGGCGACCGATGGGCGCTGACGCGCGATGTGAAGACCGGCCAACCCTATGTTCTGCACCGAACCGGAGACGACGAACCGGAGGTGGAATTGGAACTGGGTTCGTTCCTCGTGCTGTTCAGCGGCGAGGAGCGGGAGAATCTGTTGCGGTTGATCGCGTCGCTGGTGCCCGACGACGAACCCGTCAGGGATGGCAGCGCTGGCGCCAGCGTGGCGCGTCCATTGCACTTCGTCTCCCGGTGGCTGCCGAACCGGCAGACCGGATGATCCAATTCGAGCCGTCGTGTCCGGTTGTTCCGCGCAATTTCGCCTTACGCGTCAACGGCTCATTGAAGATCGCTGTGTAACGTGCGTGGCTTTAGGGCTTTGTACATATGGAAAACCAGCGGATTTCCCGGCGCGTCGCCATCAACCTGCAGGGTCGGATCGCGGTGGCAGGCCACCCGGCGATCCCCTGCGTGGTGCATGACATGTCACGGTGGGGCGTTCGGCTCCGGCTCGTAGGCACGGAGCGGATACCGTCCGAATTCACGCTGACCATCGACGCCACCGACAAGGTGATCGGTTGCGAGACGGTGTGGAAGAATGCCGACGAGATCGGAGCCTTGACCGATCTCATGGAGTGATCTCAGCCGGCCAGAGGATTGTGGTCAGGCGTGTCGCCGCCCGCCTGTCTCTGCACGCGGCTGTCAGCCGGTCACCCTGCCATACGCCACGCGGTCGCGCGGGCGGCCTGGACCACGAGACGTCGAGGGATCGCCTCAACGGACTCGCAGAGCTGGACCCGTCGGGGCACCCTCTAACCCCGGGCCAAAGCAGCCTCGAATTCGCCGACCGGGAGGTGTTCGCCACCGGTCGTCCAGATCACGTGGGTCGCGCCGGCGCGCGCCTCCGCCGGAAGCTGTGCGGCGAACCGCTCCGCGGCGGCGAAGCCGGCCGCGGCGGACGGTTCCAGACGGATGTTCGCCTCCGTCCAGAGCACCTTGAGCCAATGGTACAACGCGTCGTCGGTCACCGTGACCACGGCGCTGACGAGCCTCTCGAGGGTCCTCGCGACCAGCATGGAGGCTGTGGCGACCGCCAGCCCGTCGGCTGCGGTCCGGTTGTCCAGGCCGACGTCATAGACGCTCACCGACCGTTCGAGGCCCGCGGCGAGTTGCACCAGCATGCAGGGCGAGGCGACGGGCTCGACGAAGACCGGATGCACGGCGTCACCGAACAGCAGCTTGAGCCCGAAGGCGACCCCCCCCGGTGCGCCGCCGACGCCGCAGGGCAGATAGACATACAGGGGGCGAGCGGGCTCCACCGCGATCCCCGCCGCCGCGAGTTGCCGATCCAGGTCGTGGGCGGCGGCGGCGTAACCGAGGAACAGGTCGACCGAATTCTCGTCGTCCACGAAATGCGCGTCGTCGCGTCCGGAAAAGGCAGCCCGCGCTGCCGCCACCGCCGCTCCGTAGTCGCCACGATGCTCGACGACGCGGGCGCCAAGAGCGCGCAGGCGTGCCTTCTTCCAGGCCTTGGCATCGTGCGACATGTGCACTTCGACCGAGAACCCGAGCGCACGCCCCATCAGGCCCACGCTGAAGCCGAGATTGCCTGTGCTGCCGACCGCGATGGTATGCCGGGCGAACAGGTCGCGGAACGCCGACCCGGCGAAGGCCGCGTAGGATCCGCCTTCCGCGAGCAGCCCGGCGCGGCCGGCGAGCACCTCGGCGTAGGCCAGAACCTCGTACACGCCGCCCCGCGCCTTGATGCAGCCCGTCACCGGCAACGCGTGGTCGCCCTTGACCAGCACGCGCCCCATGGCGGCGCCCGGCATCATCCTCTCGGACAGGTCCACCGCCATGGGGATCAACGGCGAATCGATCCGGCCCGCGCCCTCATCGGGGAACAGGTGAGCCAGCAAGGGCGCGAAACGCCGCCAGCGCGCCACCGCCTGCTCGACATCGGCATGACCGAACGCCAGGCTCGGCAAAACGGACGCGCTGCTGCCAAGGGCGGGATTGATCCAGATCGTAGGGCTGGCGCCCATGACAGCGGCCGGGATCCGTTCGAGCAGTGATTTTCCCTGCGGTTCGGCGATTGCAGTCATAGCGATTGCGGTCCCGGTCGATGGCTGCCTGCAGAACATGCGCGCAAGAACGGCGGCGCACCGATGGCACGTCCAGACACGCAGGATGCACCGACCTTAGCATGGCTCGTGCCCGCGGGACGCGATTTGAGCGTCGTCAGCGCTCCATTGTTCGTCCGCTCGGCCGCTAAAATCGGCAACGTCGGCGACGTCGGCCGCGGGGGCCATTGACGACGTCGCCGCACCATAATAGATGACGATCATAATTTTTATGATGCTCGGACGGCGACGGGAATCTGCAATGGACGCGCGATGGATGATCGGGCTCGCCGGTTTGGCCCTGGCGGCATGCTCCCCGGCCGAGACCGCCGTGACGCCCGAGCCGCCGCTGGTCCAGACCATCGCGGTCGCGCCCGCCGCGGGCAGCGTCGCGCGCTACACCGGCGTGATCCGCGCCCGCACCGAGAGCAATCTCGGCTTCCGGGTCGGCGGCAAGATCTTCGAGCGCCTCGTCGATCCCGGCGACCACGTGAGCCTCGGGCAGTCCCTGATGCGGCTCGACCGCACCGACTTCACCCTCGCGCTCAACGCGGCCCGCGCCTCGGTCGAGGCGGCCCGCGCGCAGATGATCAAGGCCAAGGCCGACGAGGAGCGCAGCCGCAAGCTCGTCGGCGACGGCTGGACCTCCAAGCAGACCTACGATCAGAACAAGGCCGCGGCGGACGCGGCCATCGCCCAGTTCGCCAACGCCGAGGCACAAGCGAGCCAGATCGGCAATCAGGCCGGCTATTCTGAGCTTCTGGCCGATGCCGACGGCGTCGTGATGGAAGTGCCCAGCGAGCCCGGGCAGGTCGTCGCCGCCGGCCAGACGGTGGTGAAGCTCGCCCGCGACGGCGCCCGCGAGGCGGAGGTGTTCCTGCCGGAAGGGAGC
>NZ_JBFUGA010000010.1:0-86676 GCF_056403155.1 Methylobacterium sp. P3_A11 | reverse complement strand
GGCAAGCCCGAGATCCGTGGTCGTCGCATCCCTCTCCCCGCCTGCGGGGAGAGGGGAGAACCACAAATGACCACATCCCTCCACGACCGCATCCGCGCCGCCGCGCCCGACCTCCGCGGGCGCCTCCTCGCCGACCAGCCGCTCGCCGACCTCACGTGGTTCCGGGTCGGCGGACCGGCCGAGGTCCTGTTCACCCCAGCCGACGAGGAGGATCTCGCCCGCCTCCTCGCCGCCCTGGATCCGGACGTGCCCGTGACCGTGATCGGGCTCGGCTCGAATCTGATCGTGCGCGACGGCGGCGTGCCGGGCGTCGTGATCCGCCTCGGCGGCAAGGCCTTCGGCAGCATCGCGATCGACGGCGACACGCTGACCGTCGGCACCGCGGTTCCCGACATGCGCCTCGCCAAGGCGGCGGCCGAGGCCGGTCTCGACGGGCTCGCCTTCTATCGCGGCATCCCGGGCTCGATCGGCGGCGCCCTGCGGATGAATGCCGGCGCCCATGGCGGCGAGACCACCGACGTGCTGGTGGAGGCCCGCGGCATCGACAGGCGCGGCGCACTGCGCACCTACAGCCACGCCGCGATGGGCTTCTCCTACCGGCATTCGGACGCTCCGGAGGACGTGATCTTCACGCGCGCCCTGTTCCGGGGCAGGCCCGGAGACCGGGCCGCCATCGAGGCCGAGATGGAGCGGGTCACGGCCGCCCGCGAGGCGGCCCAGCCGATCCGCGAGCGCACCGGCGGCTCGACCTTCGCCAACCCCGAGGGCGGCAAGGCGTGGCAGCTCATCGACGCGGCCGGCTGCCGCGGCCTGACCCGGGGCGGCGCGCAGGTCAGCGAGATGCACTGCAACTTCCTGATCAACACCGGCACCGCGACCGCGGCCGACATCGAGGGGCTCGGCGAGGAGGTTCGCCGGCGCGTTCGCGAGACCAGCGGGATCGCCCTGCGCTGGGAGATCCGGCGGATCGGATCGGCGGCCGGGGCGCCGTGAGAAGGGCGTTCCCGACACGCTGATGCGGCCGCGACACGATGCTCGGCGGCCACGGGCGAGCGTCCGGGTGCATCCAGATTCTGTTTGAAGCCGACCTATTTGAGGTGCCCTGATGTCCAAGCACGTCGCCGTCCTGCTGGGCGGCACCTCCGCCGAGCGCGAAGTCTCGCTCAACTCCGGCAAGGCCTGCGCCGACGCCCTTGAAAGCGAGGGCTTCCGTGTGACCCGGGTCGATGTCGGTCCGGACGTCGCGTCGGTGCTCACCGCGCTCAAGCCGGACGTGGCCTTCAATGCGCTGCACGGCCCGGACGGCGAGGACGGCACGATCCAGGGACTGCTGGAGATCCTCAAGATCCCCTACACCCATTCCGGCGTCCTCGCTTCGGCTCTGGCCATGAACAAGGAGCAGGCGAAGACCGTCATGCGCGCGGCCGGCGTCGACGTGCCGGAGGGCCGGATCGTTAACCGTCGTGAGGCCGCCAGGACACACCCCCTGCCGCCACCCTACGTGGTGAAACCCATCGCCGAGGGCTCATCGGTGGGTGTGATCATCGTGCGTGACGGCCGCTCGCACCCGCCCCAGATCCTCGGCTCCGACGACTGGACCTTCGGCGAGCAAGTCCTTGTGGAACCTTACATAGCCGGCCGCGAGCTCACCTGCGGGGTGATGGGTGACAGAGCCCTCGGCGTGATCGAGGTGAAGGCCGCGACGGGGGATTGGTACGACTACGACGCCAAATACGCCCCGGGGGGGTCGGTTCACGTGCTGCCGGCCGAACTTAAACCAAATGTTTACCAGCGTGTCCAAGAACTGTCGTTAACGGCGCATCAAGCACTGGGCTGCCGGGGCGTCAGCCGTGCCGACCTTCGATTCGACGACACACCGGGTGGAACCGGTCTGCTCGTCGTGCTGGAGGTCAACACGCAACCCGGCATGACCCAGACGAGCCTTGTGCCAGAGATGGCGGCCCATGCGGGCCTGAGTTTCGGTGAGCTCGTCCGATGGATGGTGGAGGACGCTTCCCTGAATCGCTGAGCGGCGACGCCGCCGGCCGGACCGGTCCCGCGCGCCTCGTCGGCGCCGTGCTGGGTCGGATCACCGGCCGCCTGCCGTCGCGCTCCCTCTCGGTGCGCCGGTCTCGCCCGGCTCAACGGCTGATCGAGCGCCTGCCCCGTGGCGTCGGGGCGGTCGGGGTATCGGTATCCTGCGCTGTCGTGGCGCTCGCCGGCTTCGTGGCGAGCGGCCGCTACGACGCCTTCGTGGCCGAGCAGGGTCGTCCCCTGGACATCGCCGCGCGCGTCGCCGGCTTCGGCGTCGAGCGCGTGACCATCTCTGGCATCTCCCGGATGTACGAGCGCGAAGTCCTGGCCGCCGCCGGGATCGACTGGCGCTCCTCGGTTCCGTTCCTGGACGTCAACGACGTGCGCGAGCGGCTGCTCCGCGTGCCGCTGATCGCCCAGGCCTCCGTCCGGAAGATCTATCCCAACGAGATCGCCATCACCCAGGTGGAGCGCGAGCCCGCGGCCCTCTGGCAGAAGAACGGCGAGATCAGCGTGATCGCCGCCGACGGCACCGTCATCGACGCCATGCGGGACGACCGCTACGCCAGCCTCCCCCTCGTGGTCGGCGACGAAGCCAACACCAAGCTTCCGGAATATCTCGCCCTCGTCGCCGCCGCCGGTCCGCTCGCCGAGCGGATCAAGGCCGGCACCTACGTGTCCGGCCGGCGCTGGACCCTCAAGTTCGACGGCATCGATGTGCGCCTGCCCGAGGTCGATCCGGCCGCGGCGCTCGCCCGCCTCGTCCGGTTCGAGCGCGAGGCCGGCCTTCTGGAGAAGGACATCATCGCGGTGGACCTGCGCATGCGGGACCGCCTCGTTGTGCGCCTGACCGAGGAGGCCGCCGCGGCCCGTGCGGAAGCCCAGAAGGCGAAGAAGAAGGGCGCGGCCAGCTGATGACCTCGACCACGATCTCCGCCCGTCCCGCCTCCCGCGTCCGGTAGCGTCAATGCACAGCCAACACGGCCTCACGCCGCGCTTGAAGCCGCTCTCCGCCCGGCGTTCGACCACCCTCTCGGTGCTCGATATCGGCACGAGCAAGGTGGTCTGCCTGATCGCCGAGCTGCAGCCCGCCGAGGCGCTCTCGACCCTCCGCGGCCGCACGCATCTCGCGCGCATCATCGGCATCGGCCACCAGCGCTCGCTGGGGCTGAAGGGCGGCGCCATCGTCGATCTCGCGGCCGCCGAGGGGGCGATCCGCCAGGCCGTGCACGCGGCCGAGCGGATGGCCAAGGTCGAGGTCCAGTCGGTCATCGTCAACATGTCGGGCGGGCGTCTGGCCTCCCAGCATTTCCAGGCGCGGGTGAACGTGCGCTCGGGGACCGTCACGGGCAGCGACGTCGAGCGGGTGCTCGAGACCGCGAGCGCCCACGGCGTCAGCCCCGGCCGGGCCGTGCTGCACGCCCTGCCCACCGGCTACGCCCTGGACGGGCAGGGCGCCGTCATCGACCCGTCGGGCATGATCGGCGAGGCGCTCAGCGTCGATCTGCACGTGGTCACCAGCGAGCTGGCGGCGGCCCGCAACGTCATGCTGGCGGTGGAGCATTGCCACCTCGGAGTCGAGGCGGTGATCGCCACGCCGTACGCGGCCGGGCTCTCGGCGCTGGTCGACGACGAGGCCGAGATGGGCGTCTGCGTCGTCGACATGGGCGGCGGCACGACCAGCGTCGGCGTGTTCTCCGGCGGCCATCTCGTCCACGTCGACGCCCTGGCAGTCGGCGGCCACCACGTCACCATGGACATCGCCCGCGGGCTCTCCACGCGCATGGCGGCGGCCGAGCGGCTGAAGACCCTCTACGGCTCGGCCCTCTCCACCCCCTCCGACGACCGCGACATGATCGCGGTCCACGGGGTCGGCGAGGACGAGGGCGAGGCCCCGGCCCACATCCCGCGCTCGCAACTCGTGCGGATCATCAAGCCGCGGGTCGAGGAGGTGGTCGAGCTGGTCCGCGACCGCCTGCGGGACGCGGGCTTCGCCGCCCAGGCCGGGCGGCGCGTGGTCCTCACCGGCGGCGCCAGTCAGCTCGTCGGTCTGCCCGAGGTCGCCCGTCGCGTCCTCCAGGGTCAGGTGCGGATCGGGCGGCCCCTCGGCATCCGGGGTCTGCCGGAAGCCGCCAAGGGTCCGGCCTTCTCGGCGGCGGTCGGCCTGCTGGTCTACCCGCAGGTCGCCCATGCCGAGCATTTCGAGCCGCGGGGGCACGGCGCCTTCGCGGCGACCGGAACCGACAACTACCTGAACCGGGTCGGCCGCTGGCTCCGGGACAGCTTCTAGGTTTCGCGCCCGCCCGGGTGGTCGGGCGGGTCGAAGAGAATCCGGCGCTCAGGCGTCGCACGGACAGCACAGTTAGCGAGAGGCTCGACACCATGGCCATCACCCTCCAGGCGCCGGACATCCGGGAACTGAAGCCCCGCATCACCGTCTTCGGCGTCGGTGGCGCCGGCGGTAACGCCGTCAACAACATGATCGAATCGGGCCTGCTCGGCTGCGAGTTCGTCGTGGCCAACACCGACGCGCAGGCGCTCACCTCCTCGAAGGCCGAGCGCGTGATCCAGATGGGCCTCGGCGTCACGCAGGGCCTCGGTGCCGGCTCCCACCCGGAGGTCGGCTCGGCCGCCGCCGACGAGGTGATCGACGAGATCCGCGACCAGCTCTCGGGCGCCCACATGTGCTTCATCACCGCCGGCATGGGCGGTGGTACCGGCACCGGCGCCGCCCCGGTCATCGCCCGCGCCGCCCGCGACATGGGCATCCTGACGGTCGGCGTCGTGACGAAGCCGTTCCAGTTCGAGGGCATGCGCCGCATGCGCACCGCCGAGTTCGGCATCCAGGAGCTTCAGGCCGCCGTCGACACCCTGATCGTGATCCCGAACCAGAACCTGTTCCGGGTCGCCAACGAGAAGACCACCTTCGCGGACGCCTTCGCGATGGCCGACCAGGTGCTCTACTCGGGCGTCGCCTGCATCACCGACCTGATGGTGAAGGAGGGTCTCATCAACCTCGACTTCGCCGACGTGCGGGCGATCATGCGCGGCATGGGCAAGGCCATGATGGGCACCGGCGAGGCCTCCGGCGAGAAGCGCGCCAACCGCGCCGCCGAGGCGGCCATCGCCAACCCGCTCCTCGACGACGTCTCCATGAAGGGCGCCCGCGGCCTGCTGATCTCGATCACCGGCGGCTCGGACCTGACCCTGTACGAGCTCGACGAGGCCGCCACCCGAATCCGCGAGGAGGTCGATCAGGACGCCAACATCATCCTGGGCGCCACCTTCGACGAGAGCCTCGACGGCATCATCCGCGTCTCGGTGGTCGCCACCGGCATCGAGCCGCTGCTGATCTCGGCCAATTCGCCGAACAACCCGGCCATCGCCGAGACCGAGCAGCGCATCGCCGAGGTTGCCGAGCGCCTGCGCGCCGAGGCCCGCTCGCGCGCCGCTTCGCCGGTTCCGAGCATCCGCACCGAGTCGGTCGCCCCGGCGCCGAGCGTCGCTTCGGCCCCGGCGCCGCAGCCGCACTCCGAGCCGCGGATCGAGAACCGCCTCGACGCCGCGCCGGTCACCCGCGACGACGTCGTGCTGGCGCCGGCCCAGCCGCGCGCCGCCGCGCCGTTCGTCCCGGCACCGGCGCCGCAGCCGGCCGAGACCGCACCGAGCTATCAGGCCGGTCCGTTCGTGCCGCCGCGTCCCGTCGCCCCGACGGGGACGCCCCTCGCCCGCGCCCCGCGGATGCCGCAGATCCACGAGCTGCCGCCGATCGCCCAGACGCAGATCATGGCGAACCGCGCTGCCGAGGAGGCCGCCCCGGAATCCAAGCGGACGTCGCTGCTGCGCCGGCTCGCCACCGTCGGCTTCGGCGGCCGCCGCGAGGAGATGGAGGGTAGCGCCCCGGCCCCCCGGGCTGCGGCCCCCGTCGCCCCGCAGCCGCACATGCATCAGCCCCAGGTGACCCAGGCCCACGCGCCGGCGGCCCCGCGTGCGCCGGCCGCGCCCGCGGTCCCGCAATACCGTCCGGCGCAGGGCGGTCTCGACCCGCAGGGTCGGATCGCCCCGCAGTCGCGGATGATGGATGACGATCAGCTCGAAATCCCGGCCTTCCTGCGCCGTCAGGCGAACTGAACCGTCCGCGTCGCGGACGCCACGGGGGCCGGCGGGACACCGCCGGCCCTTCGCGCTGCAGCAAGGCAACCCTTGGTTGTTAAGTCGCTTCGCTGGGGCCGCGATCGGCCACTGACCGCGGCTGGCGAGGCTTCCTGCGTGGTGCATCCGCGCCACAGAACGGCCGTCGGTTAGCCACGTCTTAACCAACCTTTAAGCCTCTGGTGGATCAAGATTTTGTGGCAACCGACCGGTAAGCGTGTCTGTAACAGACCGTAAGAATCCGTGATTTGGCTGCCCTGTGCGGTGCAGCTATAGAAACGACAAGAACGAGACGACGCGCGCCGGGACACAACCTGATCGCGTGGACCAGGGCATCAAGCAGCGGACGGATCTGTGTTTTTCTCCTCACCCCCGGTCGGGGTGTCGGGAACGGATCGCGCCCGGGGGCTAAGGAATGCGAACGCATAAACAGACGACCCTCAAGGGGCCGGCGACTCTCTCGGGCATCGGGGTTCATTCCGGGAATCCCGCCGAGATCACGATCCGCCCCGCTCCCGCCAATCACGGCGTCGCCTTCCTCCGCACCGGCACCACCCATGGCAACGACCGCCTGATCAAGGCGCATCACGCCCTCGTCTCCGCCACGGAACTCTGCACCGTTCTGGGGGACGTCGAGACCGGGGCGGTCGCCACCGTCGAGCACCTGATGTCCGCCCTCTACGGGCTCGGCGTCGACAACGTTCTGATCGAGATCGACGGCCCCGAGATGCCGATTCTCGATGGATCCGCGCTCCCCTTCGTCCAGGCGATCGACCAGGTCGGGATCGCGACCTGCGACACGCCGCGGCGCTGGCTAAAGATCCTCCGCCACGTCCGCATCGAGACCGGGACGTCCTTCGCGGAACTGCGCCCGATCGACCGGGGCTTCCGCCTCGACGTCGAGATCGATTTCGAGAGCCCCGTGATCGGCCGCTCCCGCAAGGCGATGGACCTGTCCCCCGCCGTCTACCGCCGCGAGATCGCCGGCGCCCGCACCTTCGGCATGATGCGGGACGTGGAACGGTACTGGAAGGCCGGCTTCGCCCTCGGCGCGTCGCTGGAGAACACCGTGGCGGTCGGCGAGACCGCGGTGGTCAACCCCGAGGGCCTGCGCTTCCAGGACGAGTTCGTCCGCCACAAGATCCTCGACGCGATCGGCGATCTCGCCCTGGCCGGACTGCCGATCCAGGGCGCCTACCGCTCCCATTGCGGCGGCCACCGGATGAATGTCGGCGTTCTGTCGGCCCTCTTCGCCGACCGCTCGAACTACGCAATCGTCGAGGCGCAGGGCTCGCGCCGCGAGACCGTGCTGTCCGAGTTCGGCGTGGGCCTCGGCCTGGCCGCCTTCGCGGGCGACCTGTAGCCAACCATCTGTGACCCGCGGGACACAGCCGCCAACCGATCCTGGCCGCCGCAGCCTTGCCGCTTTCGTGCCCGAATCGAACGGCACGGTTTAACGGTCCGTGAACGGCGGGCACGGCCCCGGGCGGGCCGGATCCACCCACGCGATGGCATGACGGCGCGAGACGGCGCCGGATCCGGGAAAGAGCGCCAGATGCCTGTCACCATTCGTCAACGCCGGGCGGCGGCCTTCGTGGCCCCCCTCGTGGCCATCCTCGGCCTGGGTCTCGGCAGCTGCGACTTCGACCCGACCAACCTGTTCGCCGAGAAGTACAAGCCCGAGGTCGTCCCGGACGTTCCGGCCGACAAGCTGTACAGCGACGGCTTGGCCAAGCTCGAGGACAGCGACTACGAGGGCGCGGTCAAGAAGTTCGACAACCTCGACAAGCAGTACCAGTATTCCGATTGGTCCCGGAAGGCGCTGCTGATGACGGCCTACGCCAACTACGAGGGCCAGAAATACGACGACGCCATCAACGCGTCGAAGCGCTACCTGCAACGGCACCCGGCCAGCAAGGATGCCGCCTACGCGCAGTACCTGTTGGCGATGTCGAACTACAAGCAGATCCCGGACGTGACCCGTGATCAGGATCGCTCCGAGAAGGCCCTGGTCGCCCTGCAGGAGCTGGTCCAGAAGTATCCGACCTCCGAGTATGCGACCGACGCCAGGGCGAAGATCCAGATCACCCGCGACCAGCTCGCCGGCAAGGAGATGGAGATCGGGCGCTTCTATCTGGAGAAGCGGAACTTCCCGGCCGCGATCAACCGGTTCCGCGACGTGGTCGCCAAGTACCAGACTACCCGTCACGCCGAGGAGGCGCTGGAGCGCCTGACCGAGGCCTACTGGGCGCTGGGCATCACCCAGGAGGCGCAGAACGCCGCCGCGGTGCTTGGGCACAACTTCCCAGAGAGTTCCTGGTACAAGGACGCGCATGCGCTCCTGGCCCAGGGTGGCCTGGAGCCGCGGGAGGAGAAGAGTTCCTTCCTGTCGAAGATCTACCGCACGGTCACGGGCAAGACCGCCTCGGCCGAGTGAGGATCCGGGCCTGCAGAGGCCCGTTCCACGAAACACGAGGGCCCGGAGCCGCCGCTCCGGGCCTTTCCCGTTGCGGCACACCGACTGACGCGGTGCGACGCATTTTTGGGGTGAATCCGCGCCGCGGCGGCCTTATGTCTGCGGTCCCGTCCTGAGGAAACCCCGTCGCCGCATGCTGGCGCAGCTCGCGATCCGCGACATCGTCCTGATCGACAGGCTCGAACTGAATTTCCGATCCGGGCTCAGCGTCCTGACCGGGGAGACGGGTGCGGGCAAATCGATCCTGCTCGACGCCTTCGCCCTCGCTCTCGGCGGCCGGGGCGACGGCCGCCTGGTCCGCCATGGCGAGGCGCAGGGCGTGGTCACGGCGGTGTTCGACCTGCCCGTCGATCATCCGGCGCGCCGGATTGCCGGCGAGGCCGAGATCGACACCGAGGGCGACCTGATCCTGCGCCGCACCCAGCTGGCGGATGGCCGGACCCGCGCCTTCGTCAACGACCAGCCGGTGGGCGTGCAGGTCCTGCGGGCGATCGGCGCAGCCCTCGTGGAGATCCACGGTCAGCACGACGACCGAGCGCTGGCGGACCCCGCCTCACACCGGGCGATCCTCGATGCCTTTGGCGGTCTCCATTCCCAGCTCGCCAAGGTCGGCGCGGCCGCGCGGGCGGTTCGGACGGCCCGCACCGAACTCGCCGAGCAGCGCGCCCGTGTGGAGGCGGCCCGCAAGGAGGCCGACTTCCTGCGCCACGCCGTGGAGGAACTGGCCGAACTGGCGCCCCAGCCGGGCGAGGAGGCTCAGCTCGCCGAGCGCCGCAGCGTCATGCAGCAATCCGAGAAGGTTGCGCGCGAACTCAACGAGGCCCTCGAGGCTGTCGGCGGCCCGCATTCGGGCGTGCCCCATCTCTCCGCCGCCCTGCGCAAGCTGGAACGCCGCGCCGCGCAGCTGCCTGCCCTCGTGGATCCCTGCGTGACCGCCCTGGACGCCGCGATGGTCGCCCTGGACGAGGCCCGTGCGGTGCTCGACGCCGCGGTGGCCGAGACGGAGTTCGACCCGCGCGACCTGGAGCGCGTGGAGGAGCGGCTTTTTGCCCTGAGGGCTGCATCGCGGAAATACGATGTCGCCGCCGACGACCTCGCGGCCCTCGCGGAGCGCTATGCCGGCGACGTGGCGTCGATCGATGCCGGCGAGGCGGCTCTGGCGGGCCTGGAGCAGACGCTTGGCGCCGCGGAGGCGACCTATGCCGAGGCGGCGGAGAAGCTCAGCGCCGGGCGCCGCCGGGCGGCCAAGCAGCTCGATGCCGCCGTGAAGGCCGAGTTGCCGCCACTCAAGCTGGAGCGCGCCCGGTTCATCACCGAGATGGCCAGCGACCCRGATTCGCGGGATCCGGCCGGCACCGACCGTGTCGAGTTCTGGGCGCAGACCAATCCCGGCACCAAGCCGGGCCCGATGATGAAGGTCGCCTCGGGCGGCGAGCTCTCGCGCTTCATGCTGGCCCTGAAGGTCGTGCTCGCCGACAAGGGCTCGGCCCCGACCCTCATCTTCGACGAGATCGATACCGGGGTCGGGGGCGCCGTGGCGGACGCCATCGGGCTGCGGCTCGCCCGGCTGGCCGCGACCGTACAGGTCGTCGCCGTCACCCACGCGCCGCAGGTGGCGGCGCGGGCCGAGACCCATTTCCTGATCGCCAAGGCGCCCGTGAAGGGGGCCGGTCGGGTCGCCACCCGGGTGGCGAGCCTGCCGGTCGCCGAACGGCGCGAGGAGATCGCCCGGATGCTGGCGGGCGCCACGGTCACCGACGAGGCCCGCGCGGCTGCCGCGCGCCTCCTCCAGGGAGCAGCCGCGTAACCTGGCAGCAACCCTAACCGTTGGTTGATAGTAACACTTTGTTAACCACTCATCGTGAGAGTGGCGCCATCCCGAAGCCGCGGCTGGTCGAGGCGGCCGATGGGCGGGAGGGAGACATGAAGCCGTCAGTCGTCGATTCCGAAGGCCACCTGCCTGCGGGACAGCCTCTGAAGCGCGCTGTCGACACCCGCCAGCTCGGCCTCACACTCCGCATGGTCTACGAGGGCAGCGTCGACACGCAGCCGATCACCGACACCCACGTGGAACTCCTCCTGCGCCTGCGCCAGAAGGAGCGGGAGTTGCGCCGGGCGAACTGACCCGACCATCCTTCCTACCAGCGGCGCGCACCCGGCCGGCGGCGGTATTCGGCGGCGCGAATCAAGGTCAGCACCCGGTCGAGAGCTGCGAGAAGCTTGGCCTCCTCGATCTGCGCCGTCGCGGCCACCTCCGGATCCGAACTGAACTTCTGGCGGGCCTGCGCCAGGGTCAGGGCGCGTTCCACGGCTTCCCGCTCGGCATGCAGAGCCAGCCAAGCCGGATCGGCGTCCGTCGCCGTATCGACCTCCTCGCCGCTCACGATCCGGACGTCCTTCCTCTGGTGCTACCAGTGAGGAACGCACGAGACCCCGGAACCGTGCCGCCGGAGATGCGGCGCGATGTCATGCCGGTGTCATCTCCCTGTCGTAACCGGCCGGCCATCGGGCGGCCGGCGCTGGGTCTCTTCGGAAGATCGGCCGCATAGCTCTGCCGCGGGCACGGGCTTGCCGGCGGAGCGGCGCAGGATCCCGCCCGACGGCAACGGAGATTCCATTGAGACCCTTCGCTTACGCGCTCGCCGTCGGCCTCGCGACGGCTCAGCTGGCGTCCGCGGCGCTCGCCGCCGACATCACGGGTGCCGGCGCCACCTTCCCGTTCCCGGTCTACTCCAAGTGGGCCGAGGCCTACCGGAAGGAGACGGGCTCGGGCCTTAACTATCAGTCGATCGGCTCCGGCGGCGGGATCAAGCAGATCCAGGCCAAGACGGTCGATTTCGGCGCCACCGACGCACCGCTGAAGGGCGAGCAGCTGGCCAAGGACGGCCTCGTCCAGTTTCCGACGGTCATGGGCGGTGTCGTGCCGGTAGTGAACATCCCCGGGATCGAGCCGGGCAAGCTCAAGCTCACGGGTGACGTCCTCGCCGACATCTACGCCGGCAAGATCGCCAAGTGGACCGATCCCCGGATCGCCAAGCTCAACGAGGGGCTCAAGCTACCCGATTCGAACATCACGCCGGTCTACCGCTCGGATGCGTCGGGCACGACCAACATCTTCACCACCTACCTGTCCCAGGTCTCCGAGCCCTGGAAGAAGGAGTACGGCGCGGCCACGACGATCTCCTGGCCGGTCGGCCAGGGCGGCAAGGGCAACGAGGGCGTGACCGCCACCGTGAAGCAGGTGCCGAACGCCATCGGCTACGTCGAGTCGGCCTACGCCAAGCAGAACAGGCTGTCCTACGCCCTGCTCCAGAACAAGGCCGGCAAGTATCCACAGCCGGACGACAAGGCGTTCCAGGCCGCCGCCGCGAGCGCCGACTGGAAGGCAGCCCCGGGCTTCGGCATCTCGCTCACCAACCAGCCGGGCGACGAGGCGTGGCCGATCACGGCGGCGACCTTCATCCTGATCCACAAGGATGCCGCCGATCCGGCCAAGGCCGCCGATACGCTCAAGTTCTTCGATTGGGCCTACAAGAACGGCGACAAGCTCGCCTCCGACCTCGACTACGTCCCGCTGCCGGACAACGTCGTCGAGCTGATCCACCAGGAGTGGAACGACGTGAAGGGCAAGGACGGCAAGCCCGTCTACACCAAGTAAGCGTGGCCGGGAGGAGGTGAGAACCTCCTCCCTCGCTTCTGAGATCGCACCGCGCTACCACGCCACCCTTCGCAGAGAACCGCGGATGCCCGCTTTGACAGACTCGATCGCCCTGGGCCGACCTCGTGCTGCCACCGCGCGGAAGGCGCCGAGCCGGAGCCTCGACACCCTGTTCCGGACGTTCTCCTACGGAGCGGCCCTGCTCGTCCTGATCGTGCTCGCCGGCATCCTCGGATCGATCCTGTACGGCGGCTGGCCCGCCTTCCGCGAATTCGGCTTCGCCTTCCTCACCTCCAGCGCCTGGAACGTCGGGACCGAGCAGTACGGCGCCCTCGTGGCGGTGATCGGCACCGTCGCCTCCGCCTTCCTGGCTCTGCTGATCGGCGTACCGGTGTCCCTCGGGATCGCGGTCTTCCTGACCCAGCTCTGCCCGGGCTGGGCGCGCAAGCCCGTCGGCATGACGATCGAGCTGCTCGCCGCCGTGCCGAGCATCATCTACGGCATGTGGGGGCTGTTCGTGTTCGCGCCGCTCTTCGCGCGCTTCGTCCAGATCCCGACCTCGAACCTCGTGGAGGGCATGCCGGTCGTCGGCACGCTGTTTTACGCCCGGGTGCCGTCCGGCGTCGGGGTCCTGACCGCCGGGATCATCCTGGCGATCATGATCGTGCCGTTCATCGCCTCGATCGCCCGGGACATGCTCGACCAGATCCCCACCGTCCTGCGCGAGAGCGCCTACGGGATCGGCTGCACCACCTGGGAGGTGGTGCGCCACGTTCTGGTTCCGCAGGCGGCCGTCTCGATCATCGGAGCGATCATGCTCGGCCTCGGCCGGGCGCTCGGCGAGACGATGGCGGTGACCTTCGTGATCGGCAACGCCAACCGGCTCTCCGCGTCGATCTTCGATCCGAGTTCGACCATCGCGTCGCGCATCGCCAACGAGTTCAACGAGGCGGACGGCCTTCAGCTCAACGCGCTGATGGCCCTGGGCTGCATCCTGTTCGTGATCACCTTCGTCGTGCTCATCATCGCACGGCTGCTGACCCGCCGCGTCAAGGCCGCCTGAGGAATTCGCGCGATGGACGCCACCAACACGATCGCCGCGACCGCCCAGCGCCGTCCCGGCCGGGTCCGCCGGGGGCGCCGCCTCGCCGACCGGACGCTGCGCATCGCCTGCACCGCCGCGACCCTGGTGGGCGCCCTGGTCCTGGGCTCGATCCTGGTGATGCTGATCGTCCAGGGCGTGCGCGGCTTCACGCCGACCCTGTTCACCAGCCCCACCCCGGGTCCCGGCTCCGAGGGTGGCGGCATCGCCAACGCCATCCTCGGGAGCCTCGTGCTGACCGGGATCGGCATCCTGATCGCCACCCCGGTGGGCGTCATGGCGGGGACCTTCCTGGCCGAGTACGGACGCGGCTCGAAGCTCGCGGCGCTGATCCGCTTCCTCAACGACATCCTGCTCTCGGCGCCGTCGATCCTGATCGGCCTGTTCGTCTACACGCTGATGGTGCGGCCGATGGGGACCTATTCGGGCTGGGCCGGCGGCGTGGCCCTCGCCATCATCGCCGTCCCGGTGATCGTGCGCACCACCGAGGACATGCTGCGCCTTGTCCCCGGCACCCTGCGGGAGGCGGGCGCGGCCCTCGGCGCACCACCCTCGACGGTGATCGTCAGCGTGACCTGGCGGGCGGCGTCCGCCGGCATCGTCACCGGGATCATCCTGGCGCTGGCGCGCATCGCCGGCGAGACCGCGCCGCTCCTGTTCACCGCCCTCAACAACAATTCCTGGTTCTCCGCCAACCTGATGGGCGGCGTCGCGAACCTGCCGGTGATGATCTACCAGTTCGCCCTCTCGCCCTACCCGAACTGGCAGGGCCTCGCCTGGGCGGGCGCGCTCCTCATCACCGCGACGATCCTGGCGCTGTCGATCATCGCGCGCCTCGTGATCAAGCCGCAGCCCACGCGCTGAGACCCCCTTCGAGGACACGACGATGAACGCCGCCTCCGCGATCCCCACGGTCGATCTGAACCGCAATCGCGCCGAAGAGGGCGGGCCTGTACGGATCGCCGTCAAGGGCCTGAACTTCTACTACGGGAGCTTCCACGGACTGAAGGACGTCAACATCAACTTCCACGACCGGCAGGTCACGGCGCTGATCGGGCCGTCCGGCTGCGGCAAGTCCACCCTTCTGCGCTGCTTCAACCGGATCTACAGCCTCTACCCGGAGCAGCGGGCCGAGGGCGAGATTCTGCTGGACGGCGAGAACATCCTCAGCCCCTCCGTCGATTTGAACGAGTTGCGCTCGCGCATCGGCATGGTGTTCCAGAAGCCGACGCCGTTCCCGATGTCGATCTACGACAACGTCGCCTTCGGCTTGCGCCTCTACGAGAAGCTGCCGAAATCCGAGCTGGACGGCCGGATCGAGGAATCCCTGCGCAAGGCCGCCCTGTGGGACGAGGTGAAGGACAAGCTGAAGCAGCAGGGCACCGGCCTGTCGGGCGGACAGCAGCAGCGCCTGTGCATCGCCCGCACGGTGGCGCAGCGCCCGGAGGTGATCCTGTTCGACGAGCCGACCTCGGCCCTCGACCCGATCTCCACCGGCCGCATCGAGGAGTTGATCGAGCAGCTGCGCGACGAGTTCACCATCGTGATCGTCACCCACAACATGCAGCAGGCGGCGCGCATCTCGCAGTTCACCGCCTTCATGTATCTGGGCCAGCTGGTCGAGTTCGGCCCGACCAACCGGATGTTCATGAACCCGACGGAGCGGCGCACGCAGGACTACATCACCGGCCGCTTCGGCTAGCCTGCCCGAACCCTCCGGCCCCGGGCACCGCCGCTCCACCTCCGGGGTCTGCCGGCGGATCGCCGTCCGCCCCCCGGAGCGCCGCCCCCGGGACACCATCGAAGGATCCACCATGCCCGGCCATATCGTCACCTCCTACGATACCGACTTGGAGAACCTGCGTCGCTCGATCTCGGAGATGGGCGGCGTGGCCGAGAAGATGACCGCGGAGGCGACCGACGCCCTCGTGCGCCGGGACGACACCCTCGCGCAGGCGGTGATCCTGGCCGACAAGCGCCTCGACGCCCTCCAGCGGGACATCGAGGAACGCGCGGTGCTGCTCATCGCCCGGCGCCAGCCCCTGGCGATCGACCTGCGCGAGACCATCTCGGCGATCCGCGTCTCCGGCGATCTCGAGCGGATCGGCGACCTCGCCAAGAACGTCGCCAAGCGGGTGGTGGCGATCTCCGATCAGGCGCCGGCACAGAAGATCGTTCTGGGCGTGCGCCACATGAGCGACCTCGCCGAGGGTCAGCTCAAGGACGTCCTCGACGCCTATGCGAGCCGGGACATCGAGGCAGCGCACGACGTCTGGGAGCGCGACGGCGAGATCGACGCCCTGTACAATTCCCTGTTCCGCGAACTCCTGACCTACATGATGGAAGATCCGCGCAACATCWCGTYCTGCACGCATCTCCTGTTCTGCGCCAAGAACGTCGAGCGCATCGGCGATCACACCACCAACATCGCCGAGACGATCCATTACCTCGCCACGGGCGAGACCCTGGCGGGCGACAGGCCGAAGAACGATGCCTCGAACTACGTGACGGTGGACGGTGTCCAGGCTCCGTGAGCACCCGGAATCGGGCCGTACGCCGCGGCTGGGGGCGCCGTCTCCTGTGGGGTGCCGCCAGAGAGGCCGTGCGTACGGATTGAGGCGGAGCGGTGCCTCCTGCACCATCCGCGGGGCCGCTGGTAGAACGGGTCATCAAACGTGAGCATGCAAGTCCTGATCGTCGAGGACGAGGAGGCGCTGACCACGCTGCTGCGCTACAATCTCGAGGCGGAAGGCTTCCTGGTTGACACGGCTGCCCGCGGCGACGACGCCGAATTGCTGCTGGCGGAGCGGATCCCGGACCTCGTCCTGCTCGACTGGATGCTGCCGGGCCTCTCAGGGATCGAGCTGTGCCGCCGGATCCGGGCGCGCCGGGAGACCGAGCGCCTGCCGGTGATCATGCTCACCGCCCGCGGCGAGGAGGGTGACCGGATCCGGGGGCTCGGCACGGGGGCCGACGACTATATCGTCAAGCCGTTCTCGGTACCGGAACTGCTCGCCCGGATCCGTGCGCTTCTGCGCCGGGCCAAGCCCGCCCACGTTTCGGACCGTCTGGCGGCGGGCGACCTGGAGCTCGACCGCACCGGCCACCGCGTCCGCCGCGGCGGCGAGGAGTTGCATCTCGGTCCGACCGAGTTCCGGCTGCTGGAATTCCTGATGCTGGCGCCGGGCCGGGTCTTCTCCCGGGAGCAGCTGCTCGACGGGGTCTGGGGTCACGACGTCTACATCGACGAGCGGACCGTAGACGTGCATGTCGGGCGCCTGCGCAAGGCCCTGAACGGGCCGCGCCAAGCGGACCCGATCCGGACGGTGCGCGGCTCCGGCTACGCCTTCGACGAGACCTTCTCCCTCGAAGCCTGAGGCGGCCCCACGGGCTGTCCGGATAGGACATCGCTCCGGCCGTTCCGTCATCACGAGCGCAGCGAAGTGACCCAGGGCATCGGGACGCCTGTGAGCGTGGCGCTGCTGGGTTGCTTCGCTCCGCTCGCAAAGACGGCGGGACGGGCGCGCGGATCTTCGAGCGGGCTAGGCCCCTCAAAGCCTCAGCGGGCCAGCGCCGCGCTCCGGCCCGACGCGGCCGGCACCGCCTCCAGCGCCGCGAGGACCGTGCCCTCGGTCAGGATCTGCGGCAGCACCTGGGGCTCCCCGGTGCCGCTGTAGAGCAGGTAGAGCGGCACGCCGCTGCGCCCGTGCTTCTCCAGGAGGCGGGTGATCTCGGGGTTCTGATTGGTCCAGTCGCCCTTCATGTAGGTCACACCGCGCTCGGCCATCGCGGAGCGTACGGCCTTGGTGTTGAGCGAGGTCGCCTCGTTCACCGCGCAGGTGATGCACCAGGCGGCGGTCATGTCCACGAAGACCGGGCGGTGCGCATCGATCAGGGCGGCGAGGCGTGCCTGGGTGAACGGCTCGACCCCGTCGGCGGCCTGCGCCGACGGCGCGATGCGGTCCCGCGGCAGGGTCACCGCGAGGGCGGCCCCGGCGAGCAGCGCGAGGGCCGCGGCGGACTGCGCGATCCGGCCGGCCGTGGGCGCGCCGGCACGTCCGTGCTCCCAGGCCCAGGCCGCGAAGCCGATCAGCACGAGGCCGATCAGTGCCGCCAGCAGACCCTGGGGATCGACCTGCTGTGCCAGCACCCAGATCAGCCACGCCACCGTTGCGTAGACCGGGAAGGCCAGGATCTCCTTGAGGGTCTCCATCCAGGCCCCCGGCCGCGGCAGCGCCCGCAGGGCCGGCGGCCAGAGCGTCAGCACCAGGAACGGCAGGGCGAGGCCGAGGCCGAGGCTCGCGAACACGGCGAGCGCCACCCCTGCGCTCTGGGTCAGCGCGAAGCCCACCGCGGAACCCATGAACGGTGCCGTGCAGGGCGTCGCCACGAGGGTCGCGAGGACGCCGGCGAAGAACGAGCCGCTCAGGCCGGCCCTTCGGGCGAGGCCGTCACCGATCCCGGCGAGGCCGCCGCCGACATGGACGACGCCCGACAGGCTCAGGCCCATCGCGAACAGCAGGTAGGCGAGGCCCGCGACCACGGCGGGCGATTGCAGCTGGAAACCCCAGCCGATGGCCGCGCCGCCGCCCTTCAGGGCGATCAGCAAGGCGGCGAGGGCCAGGAAACTGCCCACCACGCCCGCCGTGTAGGCGAAGCCGTGCAGGCGCAGCCGCGACCGGCTCTCGCCGGCATGCCGGACGAGGCTCAGCACCTTGATCGACAGCACCGGGAACACGCAGGGCATCAGGTTGAGGATCAGGCCGCCGAGGAAGGCGAAGGCGGCAGCCGTCGCAATCGTCAGGGCGTCGAGATCGGGACCGATCGCCGTTGTGGCCGCCGCCGGTGTGGTCGCCGCCGAGGCCGCCGGGGCCGCGGCGGCCTGGAGCACCGGCTCGTCGCCATACGCGAAGGCCAGGCGTCGCGTTCCGGAATCACCCAGCTCGTCGAGGGTCAGGACGCCGGGGAGCGTGCCGGGCGCCGGATCGGCCGGAGTGCTGCGGGCGAGGGTGAGGTGCAGGCCGGATTCGTCGACGGACATCACCTGCGCGGCGGCGTTGTCGATCGCCGTCTCGGCATAGGGAAAGTACGCGGCGTTCCGGATGGAATCCGGCCTGAGGCCGGTCGCGGCGAAATCGAGCCGGAGGGTGTCACCCTGGCTCGACACGCGGAGCGGCCAGAGTGCCGGCTTGGGCAGGGCGGCCCGGGCACGGTCGAACAGCGCCGCATTGGCCGGGTCCGGGTCGGCCTTGCCCACCGGCAGGGTGAGGGCCAGATCGGCCGAACCGGGGACACATTCGGTCTCGCAGACGAGGTAGGTGAGCTTCGCCCGGATCTGCACCGGATCCGCCGGGTCGAGGCTCGGCGGCGGCGTGACCGGAACGAGGAGCGTCACCTCGCCCTCGTAGCCGTAGTTCATCAGCGTCGCGATCGGGATGCGCTCCGGGGCGGGCCACCGGATCGCCCCGGGGTTGAAGCCCGCTGGCAGCGTCCAGGTGACCTCCGGCGGCAGGCCGGAATCACCCGGGTTCCGCCAGTAGACGTGCCAGCCGGGCTTGATCTGCATCCGCACCGCCAGCGTGAAAGGCTGCGCGCCGGCGACCGCGGCGGGCTCGGCCACGAGGCTCGACCGGACGAGGTCGGGGGGCGTGCGGAATCCCTGCGGGAGACCTTGGGCGGCAGCGGCCGAGAGGCCCGCGGTGCAGGCCAGGATCAGGATGGCGAGGCGGCGGATCATGCTGTCCCTTCGCGCGCAGGGCGGTCGCGGTTTCACGCGGGGCGTGTCCGGCCCAGGGCGGGCATTTTCACGATGCCGGGTCTTACCACGACCTGCGACCGGGGTCCTGCGCCGGTGCGTCACCCTTCCAGCGGCGCCGTAGCGCGCTCCAGCCAGTCGCGCGTATCTGCGTCCAACCCGTGTGCCAGGGTGTCGCGCACCCGGGCGTGGTAGGCGTCGATCCAGGCGCGCTCCTCGGGGTCGAGCAGGTCCGTCCAGATCAGCCGCCGGTCGTACGGGGCGAGCGTCAGCGTCTCGAAGCCGAGCATCGGACGCTCGCCGCCGGCGATGGTGCGGGGCTCGACCAGCACGAGGTTCTCGATCCGGATACCGTAGGCGCCGCGGGCGTAGTAGCCGGGCTCGTTGGACAGGATCATGCCGGGTTCCAGCGCCACCGTGCCGGTCTTGGCGATCCGCTGCGGCCCCTCGTGCACCGACAGGAAGGCGCCGACGCCGTGTCCGGTGCCGTGATCGAAGTCGAGGCCCGCCCGCCAGAGCGGTGCCCGGGCGAAGGCGTCGATCTGGGCACCGGTCGTGCCCACCGGAAACACGGCCCGGGCGATGGCGACGTGGCCCTGCAGGACCCGGGTGTAGCGGTCGCGCATCTCCGCGCTCGGAGCGCCCACCGCGACCGTGCGGGTGATGTCGGTGGTGCCGTCCGGATATTGCGCCCCGGAATCGATCAGGAACAGCTCGCCGGCCCGGACCGTGCGGTCGGTGGCGCGACTCACCCGGTAATGGACGATCGCGCCGTTCGGCCCGGATCCCGAGATCGTCGGGAACGAGACCTCCCGCAGGTCGCCCCCCGCGGCGCGGAAATCCTCCAGCGCCTCGACGGCGACGATTTCGGTGAGGCCGCCGGCGGCGGCCGCGCCGTCGAGCCACGCCAGGAAGCGCACGACGCTCGCCCCGTCGCGGATATGGGCGGCGCGGGCACCAGCGATCTCGGCGGCATTCTTGACCGCCTTCATCCCGGTGATCGGATCCTTGCCGATGTCGGCGGTTCCGCCGGCGGCCTCGATCTTCTCTTTCAGGGCCACGGCGCCGGTCGCCGCATCGAGGCGGACCCGCACGCCAGCCAGGGATCCCAGCCCATCGTCCAGATCCGCCCGGGACAGGATCTCGGCGAGGGGGGCGAGCGCCGCACGCAGGGCCGGGTCGACGTTCGGCGAGCCGAGGAACAGCCGAGCCCTGCCTTCGCGGGGGAGGATCGCGTAGCCGAGGGCCAGGGGGGTGTGGCCGACATCGGAGCCGCGCAGGTTGAACGCCCAGGCGAGATTGTGCGGGTCCGAGATCACCAAGGCGTCGCAGCCTCCCTCGGCGAGGGACGCGCGGATCCGGACGAGCTTGTCTGCGGCGGTCTCGCCGGAGAGCGCATCCGGATGAATTACCACCGGTCCGGCGGGCGGCCTCGGCCGGCCGGCCCAGACCGCGTCGACGAGGTTCGGCACCGCCCGGACCGCGCCGCCCGCACGGGTCGCCGCACGCTCCAGCCGAGCCAAGCCGTCCGGCGTGTGCAGCCAGGGATCGAAGCCGAGCACCTGATCCCGCTTGAGGTTGGCGCCGATCCAGGACTCCGCCGTCGAGTCCGACAGGGGCACGACCGCGACCACGCCGGTATCGACCTGCTCGGGTGCCTGGAGGGTATAGCGGCCGTCGACGACCAGCGCCGCGGTCTCCATCAGGATCACGGCCGTGCCGGCCGAACCGGTGAAGCCGGTAAGCCAGGCCAGGCGCTCGGCATCGGCCGGAACGTATTCGGACTGGTGCTCGTCGGCCCGCGGCACGACGAAGCCGTCGAGCCCGTTCTCGCGCAACGCCGTCCGCAGGGCCTCGATTCGCTCAGGCCCCTTCCGATGGCTCGGATCGTCGAAGCTCTGGAAGCGGGCGTGGGGCCGTGGCGGGCTGGTCTCGGTCATGCCGCGAGCCTAGCGCCCGCCGCTCCCGCGTCGCAACACCCCGCCTTCGCGAGGGACCGCATCGTTGCGGTGGTTAAAGATCGTCAACAATCTTATCACGCCGTGGGTTTTGGCCTATTCCTCAGACATGCCACGCCGCGTTTACTACCGGATCAGCGACAGACCCGACGGCCGCTTCGACGCCGTCGTGACGATCGAACCTGCGACCGTGGTCCGCCGGGACGGTTTCGATTCGCTCGCGGAACTCGAGGAGTGGATCGACGGTCTGCGGATTTTGATGGCCGCCCTCGGCGCGCCGGTGGCGCAGGCCGAAGGGGGTGAACTGCCGACGGAGACGACCGGGGAACCGCCCGGGCCGCATCGGCCCGGGCGATTGCGGACCGCGCGCTGATCAGCCGCCCGTCGCCGGAGTGTCCGGCGCGCCGTCATAGCCTTCTAGCCAGGCCCTGCGGGCGGCCGAACCCGCCGGATAGGGACAGGCGTCCTTCGGCCGGCCCTGCGCCCGGGCGCGGGCGCCCTCGGCGATGGGGTCCGAGGGTGGGTTATGGAGCGACGTGCGGCTCATGCGCGGATAACGCGCAGGCGCACGGCCGGTTCGGAGCGGTTCAGCGTCGCGGACGACGCGCCGCGCCGCCGCGCATCAGGACGAGGGCGACCCAGCCCTCGATCTCGCCGCGCCGCACGAGGGCGAAGTCCTGGAGGCGGTAGGCCGCGAGGACGCCCGGGACGTCCCGGGCGATCAGGCCAGACAGAACCAGCACGCCCTCCGTGGCGACCACCCGCGCCAGCGTCGGCGCGAGCAGCCTCAGGGGCCGCGCGAGGATGTTGGCGAAGACCAGATCGAAATGGCGCGGCCGGTGGGCGAGGCGATGGCGCACCCCGGACCCCTCGTAGAGCTTGAGATAGGGGCCGAGTCCGTTGGCCCGGGCATTCTCCCGGGCCGTGCGGACGGCCTCGGCGTCGAGGTCGCCGGCCACGACCGGCTGCCGCAAAGCCTTGGCGGCCGCGAAGGCCAGGATCCCGGTGCCGGTGCCGACATCGAGCACATAAGCCGGGCGCCGGCGCTTCAACTCGGCAACCAGCGCCCGCAGGCAGCCCAGGGTCGTTCCGTGATGGCCGGTGCCGAAGGCCAGGGCCGCCTCGATCTCGATGGGCAGATCGTTGGCCCGCACGGCATCGCGGTCGTGGGAGCCGTGCACGAGGAAGCGCCCGGCGCGGACCGGCTTCAGCCCCTCCAGCGAAGCGCGCACCCAATCCTGCTCCGCGATCGTGCGGAACTCCGCGGCGTCGGCCGCGTCGCCGATCACCGGCCGGATCAGCGCGCGGACGTAATCCTCGTCGGGCGCGTCGGCGAAATACGCTTCGAGGCGCCACGTGCGGCCATCCTCGTCCTCGAAGGCCGCGACCGCGGTCTCCATGGGATCGAACATCTCGCCCAGCAGATCCGTCATCGCCCGGGCCGACCGTTCGTCGGTCAGCAGGCGCAGGACGTGGGACGGGCGGTGGGGCGGCAGGCCTTCGAGCATGATACCGGGCTGTAACGCCGGGGCGCGCCACATCCCAGGGGGCGGGGCGAAAAAATCCGGTCGCCGCGGGCGGACCCGCGCGGCCGAGACCCGGCGCGCCCCCTTGTTGCCGGTCGGACACAACCGGCAATACTTGCGATTGCGTCGATCGAAATCAGTGTCCAGAGCCATCACCCGTGCTTAAACAGTCTCGGCTTCCCCAAGGCCAGACCCTTAACTAGGCGCGCCGTTCATCGCGAACCGGCGCGCCAGTTTTTCCAGACGACCGGGCCGCCATGCTTTCGCCCCTCCTGATCAGCGTCGCCTTCGCGATCGTGACGACAGCTGCGGCCGCGGTCTGGGCGGTGCTGGTGGCGGATGGCATGAGCGGCGTCCCGGAAGGCCGGTCGGCCGATCGCCGCGACATCCGCACGTGGTGAGATGAGGTCGCGCGAATCGCAGCGGGCACTGCCCAGGAATGCGGCACACTGTTCGCGCGTTAACCACATGATCCAGCGCTGCCGCGGAACCTGCCGCTTCGAGCGACGTTTTTGCCAGCTTTTTACGTGAATCACGATTGAGCAGGGTGCGTACAGCGTGACCAAGTCCAGGCGTTCCGGCCCCCGGGGGCCCGTGGTCGTCAACGACACGTCCGTGCGTTCCCGTCCGCGCGAACGCATCTTCGGCGGTCCGGCGCCGGACGGACCCCTGCCGGGCCATCTGCTCGTCCTGCTGAGCCGCCTGCACCGGGCCGAGGCCACGCCCGAGGACCGTCGCGAGTCCACGCGGGGATGACGCGAGCTGAGGTCCGGTCGATCACCGCCGTCTGCCCTTGGCCGGCCGCGGAACCGGCCCTATGATCCCCGTCGTACCCCGCCGTATATAGCGGGCCGCGACCGGGGGACACCCTTCCATGCGCCGGACCCGACGGATCCTGGCTTCGTTCGCCCTGGCGACCCTGATGGTCGCGCCCGCGGATCGGGCGGCGCGGGCCGAGGAGCCCGTGGCGGTGTTCGCGGCCGCCAGCCTCAAGACCGCCCTGGACGAGGCCGCCGCGGCCTGGACGAAGGCGACCGGCAAGACCACACGGATCTCCTACGCGGGCTCGAACGCCCTCGCCAAGCAGATCGAAAGCGGAGCACCGGCCGACCTGTTCATCTCGGCCGACCGCGCCTGGATGGACTACGTCGACCGCGCGGGGCTCCTGAAGCCAGGATCGCGGATCGATGTCCTGCGCAATGCCCTGGTGCTGATCGCGACCGGGCCGAAGAACGGCGCCGGGGATCCGCAGGTCGCCCTCGCGCCGGATCTCGGCACCACCCTGACGCGGATGCTCGGCGGCGGCAGGCTGGCGATGGCCACGATCGACGCCGTCCCCGCGGGCCGGTACGGCAAGGCCGCCCTGGAGACATTGGGCGCCTGGGACGCGGTGAAGGGGCAGATCGCTCAGGCGGAGAATGTGCGCGCCGCCCTCTTGCTCGTGGCTCGGGGCGAGGCGCCCCTTGGCATCGTCTACGCCACCGACGCGGCCGCCGATCCGAGCGTCCATGTGCTGGCGACCTTCCCGGCGGACAGCCATCCGCCGATCGTCTACCCGGCGGCGGTGACCAAGGATTCGCTCAATCCCGACGCTGCCACCCTGCTGACCTTCCTGCGCGGGCCGGAGTCCCGCGGCCTGTTCGAGCGCCAGGGCTTCACGGTGATCGGACAGCCCGGCGCCAGCCAGTAGCGGCGCGCCACTCCCTTGCTCGGCCTCACCCCGGAGGAGTGGACCGCCGTCGCCCTGAGCCTTCGGGTGGCCACGGTGGCGACGCTCGCGAGCCTCGTGCCCGGCTTGGCCGTCGCGTGGCTGCTGGCGCGTCGGCAGTTCCCCGGCCGCGCTCTCCTCGACGGGCTGGTCCACCTGCCGCTGATCCTGCCGCCGGTGGTGACCGGCTACCTGCTGTTGCTGGCGTTCGGTCGGCGGGGGACCTTCGGCGCCGCCCTCGCGGAGATCGGCCTCGTGTTCTCGTTCCGGTGGACCGGCGCAGCCCTCGCCTGTGCGGTCATGGGATTCCCGCTGATGGTGCGGGCGATGCGGCTGTCGATCGAGGCGGTGGACCGGCGCCTGGAGCAGGCGGCGGGGACGCTGGGCGCTCCTCCCGTCGCGGTGTTCCTCACGATCACGCTGCCGCTCAGCCTGCCCGGCTGCATCGCAGGGGCGGTTCTGGCCTTCGCCAAGGCCATGGGCGAGTTCGGCGCGACGATCACCTTCGTGTCGAACATCCCGGGCGAGACCCAGACCCTGCCGTCGGCCATCTACACCCTGACCCAGGTTCCCGGCGGGGAGGGGCCGGCGCTGYGCCTCACCCTAATCTCGATCGCGCTGTCGGTGACGGCCCTGCTGATCTCGGAATTCCTGGCCGCCCGCGCCGGGCGGCGGCTGGGAGCGGGCTGAATGAGAGCGGTTCCGAGCGGGGCGGACCGTTCAGGCATACGCGTAGGGGCCACCCTGCCGCAGAGCCCGCCGATAGGCCGGTCGGGCATGGATGCGCGCGAGCCAGTCTGTCACCTGCGGCCCCGCACCCGTGCCGCGTGCCGCGAAGGCCTCGAACGGGAAGCTCATCATGATGTCGGCGGCCGTGAAATCCGCACCGCAGAAGAACGGCCGGCCGGCGAGTTCCGCCTCCCAGAAGGCCCCGTGCCGGCGCAGGTCCGGATCGACGAAGCCCTGGAGCACCGAATCGGCGATCCGGCGGATCAGGGGGCGCAGGAGCCACGGGCTGCCCGATGCCAGGCGACCGACGGTCAGCTTCAGGAGCAGCGGCGGCATCGCCGACCCCTCCGCGTAATGCAGCCCATAAACGTAGCGCGCCCGCGCCTCGGTTTCCGGTTCAGGCACCAGCCTGCCGCCGGCGAGACCCGTGAGATAGGCGACGATCGCGCCGGTCTCGGCGACCACCCGCGCACCGTCGGTGATCACCGGCGACTTGCCGAGCGGGTGCACGGCCACGAGTTCGGCTGGCGCCCGCAACGTGCGGGGATCCCGGGCGTAGCGCTTCACCGTGTAGGGCAGCCCGAGTTCCTCCAGCAGCCAGAGCACGCGCTGCGAGCGGCAGTTCTCGAGATGGTGGACCGTGATCCTCGCGGGCCTGTCCGGAGCGGCACCGGGACGCGCCGCGAGACCTGTTACCCGAGTCCCCCCGCGTGAGCATCCAGGTCGACGTGCAGCTTCGCCGCGGGGCTTTCGCCCTCGATGCCGCCTTCGAAGCCGGACCAGGGCTGACCGCCCTGTTCGGACGCTCGGGCTCCGGGAAGACCACGCTGATCGATCTGATCGCCGGCCTCGCCCGGCCGGACGTGGGACGCATCGTCGCCGGAGGGACGACGTTGGTGGATACCGCTGCCGGGCTCATCCTGCCTCCGCACCGGAGGCAGGTCGGCGTGGTGTTCCAGGATGCCCGACTGTTCCCGCATCTGAGCGTCCGCACCAACCTCGGCTACGGCCGGCTCTTCGGCCGGCACCGCGCCGACCCGGCGGCCTTCGCGGCCGTGACGGACATGCTGGGCATCGACCACCTTCTCGACCGGCGGCCCGCGGGGCTGTCGGGGGGCGAGCGCCAGCGGGTGGCGATCGGGCGGGCGCTCCTCGCCAAGCCGCGCCTCCTCTTGATGGACGAGCCCCTGGCGGCGCTGGACGAGGCCCGCAAGGCGGAGATCCTCCCCTACATCGAGCGCCTGCGCGACGAGGCCGGCGTGCCGATCGTCTACGTCAGCCATGCGGTGTCCGAGGTGGCGCGTCTCGCCACCACGGTGGTCGTCCTGGAGACGGGGCGGGTCGCCGCGGCCGGTCCCGCGGAGACGATCCTGCGGCGGGCCGATCTCGTACCGGTCCACGACGCCGAGGCAGGTGCCCTGCTGGACATGATCGTCGAGGATACCGATGCCGCGACCGGGCTGACCCGCTTGGCCGGGAGCGCCGGGCGCCTGCTGGTCCCGGGCCTCTCCCGGCCTCCGGGGACGCGGCTAAGGGTACGGATCGCCGCCCGCGACGTGCTGGTTGCCACCGAGCGCCCGCGGGGGCTCAGCGCCCGCAACGTGCTGGCCGGCCGGATCTGCGGGCTCGCGGTCGCGGGGGCCGAGACCGCGGTGGAGATCGATTGCAACGGTGCGCGCCTCGTGGCGCGCCTCACCGCCGCCTCCGTCCGCGAACTCGGCCTGGAACCGGGGCGGGACGTCCATGCAATCATCAAGAGCGCCGCCTTCGATCCGGCGGGGATCGGCCTGCTGCGGCCGCCGACGGCCATCTGAGGCGCAAGCGATACCCTCATTGGTTGCATAATATTAGATCAAAACAACCTTCGGTTATAATATCGCGCCCACGATGGGTCGTGCAGCGGTCGGGCTGCCCGAGACGCGGTGAAGGGCGATGCGATGGACGTGCGGCGCTTGCGCCGGCGCGACGCGCCGAGCGGTTGGATGTGTCGGCGCGGCAGCTCCGCGGTCGAGTTCGCCCTCGTGGCACCCATGCTGCTGCTTCTGTCCGCCAGGATCGCGGCGTTCGGGATCTGCCTCGGCGCCGCCAACAACCTGCGCCAGATCGCCGCGGAGGCGGCGCGGGCCTCCGTGGCGGGCGTCACCGATACCGAGCGTGCGAGCCTCGCCCGCAGCGTGGTGAACCGAAGCCTGAGTGCCGGCGCGATGTTCTCGCCGGGCAGCATCACCGTGCAGGTCGGCCCGGATCCCAACGATGCGACGGTGTACACGGTCACCGTCACCCTCGACGCCACGACCCTCGGGATCAACGTCTTCGCGCGGCTGCTGCCGATGCTGCCCAGCCTGATCCGTAGCACCGTCAGCGTTCGGAAGGGCGGCCTGTGATCGGGTCGGGCGGCCGGCGCGCGCGCCACTTCGGGGCCGCGCGCGGCGGCAACGTCGCGATCCTGGTGGCGCTTGGCAGCGCCATGCTGATGGGCGCGGTCGGGATCGACCTCGGCATGGTCTTCCAGGCGCGGCGCAAGGCGCAGGGCGCGGCCGACATCGCCGCCATGCTGGCCGCCGTCGATCCGACCCAGGCCGACACGGTGGCGCGCCGGTCGCTCAGCGACAACGGCTACGGCACCGCGACGGTCCACGGTCGACGCCGGCAGCTACGACGCCAGCGCCCCCGAGACCGCGCCGGGTGGCCGGTTCAGCGCCGGCGGAAGTCCGGCGAACGCGGTGCGGGTCGGTCTCTCCATGTCGGTCCCGGTGACCTTCGGCCGGGCCATCGGCCTGCCGGGCAGGGTGCCGTTTCGCGTGACCGGCACGGCCGCCAGCGCCCAGTTCGCCGCTTTCACGATCGGATCCGGAACCCTGCAACTCCAGGGCTGCATCGCCAACGCCGTTCTCGGCGCTCTCCTCGGCGCCAGGCTGTCGCTCAGCGTGAGCGACTACGACGCCCTGCTGGGCGCCCGCGTCGACGGGCTGCGCGTGCTCGACGCCCTCGGGGCCAGCCTCAACATGCAGGTCGCGAGCTACACCGACATCGTTCAGGCGCATGCCAGCGTCGGGCAGATGCTGATGGCCCTGAGGGTCGCGTCTCAGAACAGCAGCGGCGCCGTGGCCGCCCTGTCGGGGATCCTCAACGCCCTGCCGAATGCTGGCAATCTGATTACGATCGGCTAGGTGGACGGGCTGGGCGACGCCGCGGCGCTGGCACTACCGCGGGGCTTCACCGGCCCCTCCCTCAACGTGATGAACCTCCTGGGCGCCACCGGCTCCCTGGCAAACGGCCAGAACCAAGTGGCGGTCGATCTCGGGGCGACGCTGCCGGGCCTCCTCACGACTCGGCTGACCCTGGCGATTGGCGAGCGCAAGCGCAGTTCGGGCTGGGTGCGGCCAGGCAGCCCGAACGCAACCATGTCGACGGCACAGACCCGCCTGCTGATCGAGGCCACGGTCGCGGCGCCCCTGGGGCTCGGCACCGTTAACCTGCCGGTTTACGCGGAGGTCGCACCGGCGCAGGCGACGCTGCAGGCCCTCAATTGCGCCGGTTCTGGCGGCCGTCAGGTCACCCTCGACGCGCAGACCGGGCTGGCAACCCTCGCGATCGCCGGCGTGCCGCGCTCCGCCATCACGGGGGCAGCACCGGCCCAGACCTGTCGCAGCCGGCGACGCTGATCGCCCTGCCGCTCATCAGCGTGTCCGGGCGCGCGCTCGCGACGATCGGCAGCACGGCGCAGACCCTGGTGTTTTCGGACGCGGACATCGCCAATCACACCGTCCGCACGATCGCGTCGACCAACCTCACCCAGTCGCTCACCGGCAGCCTGCTCCGCAACCTGTCGCCGAATATCAACGGCATCGGCGTGAGCCCGCTGCTCCAGTCGGACCTGACGACGACGCTGAGCGCCGTCACGCCGGCCCTCGACCTCGTGCTCGACACCGCGCTGCGCAGCCTCGGCCTGCGCCTCGGCTACGCGGATCTCGACGTGGACGGGACCCTGTGCAGCCAGGCGGTGCTGGTGCAGTGAGGCGGCCCGGCGCGGCTCGATGGCTGCGCCGGCCCGCGCCGGTCACCGAGGCCCTGGCGATCCGCCGGCCCAGGTGCGGCAGCAGCATGTCGATGAGGAGCTGGAGCTCCGAATCGGCCACACCCTCCAGGACGTCGCGGCATTCGAGGGCGCGGTCCACCGCCTGCGCGAGCGCGTCCTCCCGATCCCCCACCGGAGCGGTGACCGGCTGGGATTCGGTCACGTCGATGATGATTCCATGCCCCAAGTGCCGGCTCGACGCGCCCGCCGGGATGCGACCGCGGTCGAGGATCCGTCGGATCTGTCCGGCGGGCGAGAGCGTCCGGTACTCGGCCACGAACAGGCCGCCGCGCTCGCGCATGGCCTTGAACGCCCGCACCACCGCCGGCCGGTCCTCCGGATGGACACAGGCCTTGGCCACCGATAGCGGAAGCGTGCGTCCGGCGAGCCCGGCATCTCCCGCCAGCACGTCGGCGGCGCCGGCATCGAGGATGCACCGTTCGGCGCGGGGCGACCACGACCACGCGCCGATGATGCCGGACGCGTCGAGGGCGGCCGAGAGGTCGACCGGCCAGGCGCGAAGTCCCCCCTATCGCGTCGGCAACCATAGGCGATCTCCGAATCCCGCGTGCCATGCACGCTTTCGACGAAGGCATACAACCTTTGATTGAATCAACAGATAGTTAACTCAACTCGAACGGGCATAACCCACATCGATCGTTTGGTAGAGCGGCCAGCCGATGCCTCGTCCCCTGGAGGCTGCTCTGCGTCGGCGCGACCCGGCGCGGTTGCGAACCCGGGTCTCATCCGAGCTGCGTGAGCAGCGTGAAGGCACCGAAAATCAGGACCGCCCCCACCGAAGTGGCGAGCAGGATGAGCGCGGCGCGCGATTCCCGCAACTCCGGTGACATGGCGCCTCCCCGTCGCGGCCCGCGTTGGTCGATGGGCCTTGAGGTGAAGATTTGCATCGATCGGGCGGCCTGTCGACGGCCGCCCGGGCCGCGACGTGCCATCGCCCGCCGTCCGGACAGTCCGGGACGGCGGGGCAGGGTGTCGCGGCTCTCAGGCAGCGGTGCGGCGCTCCACCATTCGCGCCAGGAAGGCGCTGCCGATCGGGATGATCGAGTCGTCGAAGTTGTAGCCGGCATTGTGCAGGCCGGGTCCGGGATTGCCGCCGAGCCAGACATAGGCGCCCGGGACGACCATGGTCATGTCGGCGAAATCCTCGCTCCCCATCTTCGGAAGCACGTTCGCCTCGACCTTGTCGGCGCCGAGCAGCTCGGTGGCGACCTCCGTGGCGGCCGCGGCCTGCTCGGGGGCGTTCTCCAGCACGGAGAACATGTCCTGCAGGTCGACCGTGATCTCGGCCCCGTAGGCCGCCGCGAAGCCCGCCGCGAGTTCGCGCATGCGGGTGCCGGCCAGCGCCCGGATCTCCTTGTCGAAGGTGCGGATCGTCCCGGCGAGGTGGGCCGTCTCCGGGATGACGTTGTAGGCGGAGCCCGCCTCGATACGGGTGATCGACAGCACGAGCGACTTCAGCGGGTCGACGTTGCGCGAGACGACCGATTGCAGCGCCTGGGCGAGACCCGTGGCGATCACGATCGGGTCGTTGCCGCCGTGCGGGTGGGCGGCGTGGCTGCCGGTACCCCGGATGTGGATGTCGAAGAAGTCGGCGGCTGCCATGAGCGGTCCGGGCCGCAGCTTGATCATGCCGTGGCCGCCGCCCGGCTGGTTGTGCAGGCCGTAGATCTCGTCGCAGGGGAAGCGCTCGAACAGCCCGTCTTTCAGCATGGCGCGGGCGCCGCCCCGTCCCTCCTCCGCCGGCTGGAACACGAAGACGGCGGTGCCGTCGAAATCGCGGGTCTCCGCGAGGTAGCGCGCCGCGCCGACCAGCATGGTGGTATGGCCGTCATGGCCGCAGGCGTGCATCTTGCCCGCATAGGTCGAGCGGTAGGGGAGGTTGGTCTCCTCCTCGATGGGCAGGGCGTCCATGTCGGCGCGCAGTCCGATGCGCCGGCCGTTGTCGGTGCGGCCCTTGAGCAGCCCGACCACGCCGGTGCCGCCGACGCCGCGATGCACCTCGCAGCCGAACGACTCCAGAAGGTCGGCGACGATGCCGGCGGTGCGGACCTCCTCGAAACCGAGTTCCGGATGGGCGTGCAGGTCGCGGCGCAGGGCCGTCAACGCGTCGGCATAGGTCTGGATGCGGTCGATCGGGTTCATGTCTCGGGACTCTCGAGGGACGAAATCTGGGCAGGCGCGGCGCCGTCGCAGGCGCCGCCCGCATCCGTACGCCGGAACGGCGTCAGCGTGTCGAGGACGTCAACCGCCTCGGCGACGTGGGCGCGCTCTCGCTGCAAGTAATCGGCCACCGCACGGCGCAAGGCCGGGTCGGCGATGTCGTGGGCCGAGTGCATCAGGACCGGCCGGTAGCCGCGGGCGAGCTTGTGCTCGCCCTGAGCCCCCGCCTCGACCCGCTTCAGGCCCCGGGCGATCGCGAAGTCGATCGCCTGATAGTAGCAGACCTCGAAATGCAGGAAGGGGTGGTCCTCGACGCAGCCCCAGTTGCGTCCGTAGAGCGCCGTGTCGCCGATCAGGTTGAGGGCGCCGGCGATGTAGGCGCCCGCCCGCTTCGCCATGATCAGGAGCACCCGGTCGGCCATGCGCTCGGAGAGCAGCGAGAAGAACCGACGGTTGAGATAGGGGCGCCCCCACTTCCGGGACCCCGTATCCAGGTAGAAGGCGTAGAACGCGTCCCAATGCGCCTCGGTGATGTCCGCGCCGGTCAGGTGCTCGACCGTGATCCCGGGCGCGAGGGCGTCGCGACGTTCCTTGCGGATGGTCTTGCGCTTACGGGAGGCGAGGGCGGCGAGGAAGTCGTCGAAGCCCGCGTAGCCGTCGTTCTCCCAGTGGAACTGCTGGTCGGTCCGCTGCAGGAAGCCCGCGGCTCCCGCCCGGTCCGACTCGGCCGCGCCCATGAAGGTGACGTGGATCGAGGACGCCTTGGTCTCGCCCCGCAATGCCCGCAGGCCGGCGACGAGGCCCGCCGTGGCCTCGTCCGGGTCGGCCCCGGGGGCGATCAGGAAGCGCGGCCCGGTGACGGGCGTGAACGGAATGCTGACCTGCAGCTTCGGGTAGTAGGAACCGCCGGCCCGCTCGTAGGCGTCGGCCCAGCCGTGATCGAACACGTATTCGCCCTGGCTGTGCGATTTCAGGTAGCAGGGTACGACCCCGAGGCGCTCGCCGTCACGCTCGACGGAGACGTGGAGGGGCAGCCAGCCGGTTTTGCGGGAAACGCACCCCGAATCCTCCAGTGCCGAGAGGAAGGCGTGCGACACGAAGGGATTGTGGGTCTCGTCGCCGCCCGCCAGGGTCTCGGCCGAGAAGGCGCAGGCATCCCAGTCCGCCGCGCCGATCTCCTTCAATCCGGGAAGCGCCCGCACAGTCAGCGTGGCGGCCTCCGGCGTCGGCCCGGGTGCTTGCTTCATGGCCGTGAGTCTAGCCGGTGTCGGGGGCGGGGCAAGCGGGCGGATGCGCGCGGCGGCCATGCCGGGCTTGTCAGACGGCTGCCGACGTCACCGGTTTTCAGGCGGCCCTGACCGGATGCGCCAGAGCCCGCCGCGCTGCCTCCGGCTCGCGCGGTCGAGGACAGCGAAGTCTGGCGCCCTCAGGGACAGATCATGGGACGAATCCCTCGAACACCATCTGGTCCGCATGCGTGCTCGCGCGGGCGCGCTGATCCTCGGTCCGGACCGTCCAGGCCATCACGGGGATCCGCCCGAGCAGCCGGCAGAGATAGGTCGGTGCGCTGGGCAGGTCGTCCACCCGCCAGGACAGGAAGTCCGGCCGCGTCTCCGCGAAGTGCAGCACGTTGGACAGCGCCCGGCGGAAAGAGGGCGGCAGGGCCGCGTAGAGCGGATCGTCCTGCGTCGTCTCGGCGACGATGCCCCGCGGGATAGTGGGAGGGCAGAGGTCGCGCAGGGCCGCAACCACCTTCGGATCGAAGGATTTCAGGGCGACCGGCCCGGCATAGGAGGCCGCGACGTCCGCCGTACGGGTCGCGAGCCGCAGGTCGCCGTCGTAGCGGGACTTCACCTCGATCACCACCGGCACCGCCCCGGCCACCGCCGCCAGGAAGGCCGGCAGGGTCGGGATCGTTTCCGCCGAGCCGGCGACGGCAAGCGTCCCGAGTTCGGCAGCCGATGTCTCGGCGACCGCCTCGCTCGCGCCCGTCAGACGCCCGAGGGCGGCGTCGTGGAACACCATCGCCTCGCCGTCGGCGCTCATCTGGACGTCGCACTCGATGGCGAAACCGCCCGCGACCGCAGCCCGGGCCGCCGCCAGGGTATTCTCCGGCCGGCCCGCCCCGCGGTCGTGCAGGCCGCGATGGGCGATCGGCCGCGCGGTGAGCCAGTCGGGCGCGGCCATGGTCAGCGGACCTCGAACATCGCCTCGACCTCGACGGCGGCGTCGAGGGGCAGTTCCGCGACGCCGACCGTGGAGCGGGCGTGGCGTCCGCGGTCGCCGAGGAGTTCGACCATCAGGTCGGAGGCGCCGTTCATCACCCCGGCCACCGCCGAGAAGCCCGGCGCCGCGTTGATGAAGCCGCCGAGCCGCACGCACTGGACCACCGCGCGATCGAGGTCGCCAACCGCCGCCTCGAGCTGGGCGAGGACGTTGAGCGCGCAGAGGCGAGCGGCCGCCTTGCCGGCCTCCGCGGAGACGTCGCCGCCGACCTTGCCCTTGTGCTCGGCCGCGATGGCGCCGTCGGCACCGAAGCAGATCTGACCGGAGATCACCACGAGGCTGCCCGTGCGCACGAACGGCACGTAGTTGGCGACCGGCGCCGCCGCCTTCGGCAGCGTGAGGCCCTGCGCCTGCAGACGTTCCTTGATCGTGCTCATCGGGATCTCCCAGCCTCCGTCGAATCCGCGGGAGCAGGAGCACGGGCGGCCCCCGCGGCGCAAGGGCCGCATGGCCCGAAGGCCGGAATCGGTCCGGGACGCGCCTGTCCCGGCGCAACCGTCGCGGCATCCGCGCCGCGGGCGTCCGATTCGCCGCCGAGATCAGCCTCCCAAGGACCGCGTGCAGGCCTGTCCGGCAGTTCCGCCGGACATTGAAACGTTGACAGAGGCCGGCTCTTTCATAGTAATCGCGCGCGTGCCGCCCAGGACTGAGGCGGCACTTTCATTTGGAGCCGGCTCAACGCTTGCTCCGAGATCCTGCTTGAAACGGAGATGGGACCCGTGACGTCAGCCCTTCTGCCGACCTACGCCCGTGCGCCGCTCGCCTTCGAGCGCGGCGAGGGCGCCTGGCTCGTGACGGAGGGCGGCGAGCGATACCTCGACTTCGGCGCCGGCATAGCGGTGAACGGGCTCGGCCATGCCCACCCGCACCTCGTCGGAGCCCTGACCGAGCAGGCGGCCAAGATCTGGCACACCTCGAATCTGTTCCAGATTCCCGGCGGCGAACGCCTTGGCCAGCGCCTCGCCGAGGCGACCTTCGCGGACGTCGTGTTCTTCTGCAATTCGGGGGCGGAAGCCAACGAGGCGGCAATCAAGATCGCCCGCAAGTACCACGCGGCAGGCGGCCATCCGGAGCGCTACCGGATCGTCACCTTCGCGGGCGCCTTCCACGGGCGGACGCTGGCGACCCTCGCGGCGGGCGGCCAGCAGAAATACATCGAGGGCTTCGGGCCGAAGGTCGAGGGCTTCGACCAAGTTCCGGCGGGCGACTGGGCGGCGCTTGAGGCGGTGATCGGGCCGGAGACGGCCGCGCTGATGATCGAGCCGATCCAGGGCGAGGGCGGCGTGCGGGAGATCCCCCACGCGGACCTGCGCCGGCTGCGCGAGATCTGCGACGCGCAGGGCTTGCTCCTGATCATGGACGAGGTCCAGACCGGCGTGGGCCGCACCGGCCGGCTGTTTGCACATGAATGGTCCGGCATCACCCCGGACATCATGAGCGTCGCCAAGGGCATCGGCGGCGGCTTTCCCCTGGGCGCCTGCCTGGCGACCCGCGAGGCCGCCCGCGGAATGACTGCAGGCACACATGGGACTACGTTCGGCGGCAACCCCCTCGCCATGGCGGTAGGCAACGCCGTGCTGGACGTCGTGCTGGCCGATGGCTTCCTCGAGGGCGTCGCCCGCTCCGGCCTGCTGCTCAAGCAGAAGCTCGCCGCCCTGCGCGACCGGCATCCGCACGTCATCGAGGAGATCCGCGGCGAGGGCCTGATGCTCGGCCTCAAGCTCGGCGTGCCGAACACGGATTTCGCCGCCGCCGCGCGGGATGCGCATCTGCTGGTGATCCCGGCGGGCGACAACATCGTCCGCCTGCTGCCGCCGCTGACCATCGGCGAGGCCGAGATCGACGAGGCGGTCCGCCGCCTGGACTCGGCGGCGTCCGGCTTCGAAGCCGTACGCGGCGCGGCCGAATAGGATCGCGAGGTCGGATTTCAGAACACCGCCCTCCGGCTCCCGGAGGGCGGCCCGAAGCATTTCCGGGCGCGGTCGATCCCGCCGCGCGTGACGGAGATGCCCCTGTCAGGAGGTAGAGTGCGGTTCATGATCAGGTGATCGGTGAGCAGACTCTAGGTATTGTGACGCGATGAAAGCCCAGATTGACGGCCGGGCAGAGGCCCCGGCCAGGCACCTGAACGGTGCCGGCCCTCGTCATTTCCTCGATCTCAAGGATTTCTCCGGTGCGGAGCTGCGCCGGGTTCTCGATGCCAGCGCCGCCATCAAGGCGCGCCGTCGGAAGGGCGAGCTGGCCGCGGAGCGACCGCTCACCGGCAAGACCCTGGCCATGGTGTTCGACCGGCCCTCGACCCGCACCCGCGTCTCGTTCGACGTGGCGATGCGCGAGCTCGGCGGCGAGACCCTGATGCTCACCGGCTCCGAGATGCAGCTCGGCCGCGGCGAGACCATCGGCGACACCGCGCAGGTGCTGTCGCGCTTCGTCGACGCGATCATGATCCGCATCCTCGACCACGGCCAGATGCTCGAACTGGCCGAGTACGCCACCGTCCCGGTGATCAACGCCCTGACCAAGGTCTCGCACCCGTGCCAGATCATGGCCGACGTGCTGACCTTCGAGGAGCATCGCGGGCCGATCAAGGGCCGCAAGGTGGCGTGGTCGGGCGATGCGAACAACGTCCTGGCGAGCTGGGTCCACGCGGCCGCCCGGTTCGACTTCACCCTGAACATCGCGAGCCCCCCCCAACTGGCTCCGCCCCCGGCGCTCCTCGCCTGGGCGCAGCAGGAGGGCGCCGACGTCCACGTCACCACCGACGCCTTCGCGGCGGTGGAGGGCGTCGATGCCGTGGTCACCGATTGCTGGGTGTCGATGGGCGACGATGACGAGGCCCACCGGCACAACCTGCTCAGCCCCTATCAGGTCAATGACAAGCTGATGGCGGCGGCCAATCCCGGCGCGATCTTCATGCACTGCCTGCCGGCCCATCGCGGCGAGGAGGTCACCGCCGAGGTGATGGACGGACCGCGCTCCGTGGTGTTCGACGAGGCCGAGAACCGCCTGCATGCGCAGAAGGGCATCCTGGCCTGGTGCCTGCGGGCGAGCGGGCTTTGAAGCGACCGCCGCGTCCGGGCTCGCGCGGGCGGGGCGGGCGCACCATATAGGCGTGAGCGGGTAGTCCAGGCCGCCCGCCTCCCCATCACGGCTGCCGACAGGCGGCATTCCCCGCGACGGATCTGACGCGCGACGCGCGCTGTCCCGCACGGGCCGGGCGGGGTGAGGGATCCGATCGCGCCGCCAAGGTCATCGCCTCACACCGCCCGGCCAGTCCGGAAGACGGATCCGCGCCGCGGATCCCGCTCCAAGCCGGGATCATGCCGGGACGGTCGCCTGATCCGGGGGCAGGGCGCCGCAGGCGCCGGACGCATCGATCGGAGAGGGCATGACCTCAGGAACGCACACCCCGACCCAGCCGCAGCAGCCCACGGCCGGAAACGGCCACGCGGGCGATGACGACGCCGTGCTCCCCTTCGCCGTCGAGGCGCTGGACGTACGCGGGCGCGTGGTCAGGCTGGGCGATTCCGTCGATACCATCCTGCGCCGCCACGGCTATCCGGACCCGGTGGCCCGGCTGCTCGGCGAGGCGGCGGCGCTCACGGTGCTTCTCGGCTCGTCCCTCAAGTTCGAGGGCCGGTTCCAGCTCCAGACCAAGACCGACGGCCCGGTGGCGATGATCGTGGTCGATTTCGAGGCGCCGGATCGCCTCCGCGCTACCGCACGGTTCGACCCGGACCGGGTCGCCGCCCTCGGCACCGGCCCGCTCAAGGACGCCGACCTGATCGGCACGGGTCATCTGGCCATGACCATCGACCAGGGCAGCGCGTCGAGCCGTTACCAGGGCGTCGTCGCCCTCGAGGGCCAGGGCCTGGAGGAGGCGGCGCACCAGTATTTCCGCCAATCCGAACAGATCCCCACGCAGGTGCGCCTCGCCGTGGCCGAAGCCGTGGAGGAGGGCAGCGGGCGCTGGCGCGCCGGCGGGCTGCTCGTGCAGTTCCTGCCGCAATCGGTGGACCGGGCGCGCCTCGCGGACCTGCCGCCGGGCGACATCCCGGAGGGTCGCGCGCATCTCTCGGGTGGCGCGCCGGAGGACGATGCCTGGGTCGAGGCGCGCTCCCTCGTGGCGACGATCGAGGATCACGAGCTGGTCGACCCCCACGTGTCGAGCGAGCGCCTGCTCTACCGGCTGTTCCACGAGCGCGGCGTCCGCGTGTTCGATCGTCAGCCGGTCCACGAGACCTGCCGGTGCTCGCGCGAGCGTGTGATGGGCATGATCCGCTCGTTCAGCCCCCAGGAGCGGCACGACATGGTCGCGGATGACGGGCGCATCGTCATCACCTGCGAGTTCTGCTCGCGGCGTTACGACCTCGATCCCCAGGAGGTCGAGGCTGAGATCGGTGGTCCGCCGACGCAGTAGAGCGCCGGCCAGCCAGGTTACGGAGCAGCAATACCCATCCTTACGGTCAAGCTTTTCCGCGCGAAACGTACGATGCCCGGTATTCGTTGCATGAATTTTTGGTCACTCCGATCTGAACCGTTTCGCGACCTTCGACGTTGCGTCGCAGATTCAACATTGGAGACCTCGCGATGCGGAAATTGTCGATTGGGTTGGCCGCGCTGCTGATCAGCACCTCGGCCTATGCGCAGCAGGCCGGCGCCGGGATGGGCGGCCGCGGCGGCCAAGCCGGTGCCGAGTCCGGGATGAAGGCGGGTGGTGCCGAGCGCGGTGGCGCTCAGGGTGGCGCGCAGGGCGGCCTGCAAGGCGATATGAAGGGTGGCCGTCAGGCGACGTCCGACCGGGGCGGCGCAGAGTCGGGCCGGGCCGCACAGGGCCGGGATGCCGGCGGCGAGGGCCGCATGGCCCAGGATCGCGATCGCGGCGACACCGGGCGCGGCGGCCGTGACGGCGCCCGCGCCGACCGCAACGAGCGCGGTGACCGGAACGAGCGCGGCGACCGCGTCGCCGATCGTCATGGGGACCGGCATGGCGATCGTCACGCCGACCGGGCGGACTTCCGCGGCCGGACGGATGTGAGCCGGACGAACGTGCGGTCCGAGCGGTTCGAAGGCGGCGTCCGCCGCGAGGGCCGGTTCGTGTTCATCGGTGGCCGCCGGGTCGTGTACGGCTCGCCCGAGTACCGCCGCCTGATCGTGACCGAGAACCACGGCCCGCGCGCGCGCTACGTCGTCATTCGCGGCCAGCGCGTCCTCTACGGGTCGCCGGAATACCGCCGTCTCGTCAGCGTGCGCGAGTCCGGTCCCCGCGAGCGCTACGTCGTCGTCCGCGGCCACCGTGTCCTGTACGGCTCCCCCGAGTATCGCCGCCTCGTAACGGTGCAGGACGACCGCTTCGTGACGATCCGGGGCCAGCGCGTGCGCTACGGCTCGGCCGAGTATCGCCGCCTGAGCGGTGGCGGGACGGTCAATGCCAGCTTCCGGTCCGAGCAGCGCGCCGGCGCGCGGTTCGACCGGCACGGCGATCGGGACGGCATCCACAATGGCGCCCGGGCCGAGGGCCGCAACGACGGCCGGATGGGCCGCAACGACCGTGGCCCGGATCGGGCGGTAGCCCAGGACGGCCGCAACGGCGGCAAGGGCGCCGGCATGCGCAACAGCGACATGCGCGGCGGCCAGCAGGACGGGATCCGCAACGCCTCGGATCGCGGCGGCCAGCAGGGCAGCATGAAGTCCGGCGCCGAGGGCGGCCGGACGGGTGGCGCCGAGCGCGGCGGCATGAATTCCGGCGGCAACGGCAGCATGGGCGGCGCCCAGGGTGCCGGCCGGACCAGTGGCCAGCCGGGTGCCGGCCGCAACTGAACGGTCGCGAATCGTCGGGGGGAGGGGCTTTCGCAGCCCCTCCCTCATACTTTGAGCACGGGCTCGGCGATGTCGCCGGCCCCACCGCGGGCCTTGAGATAGTCGGGCTGGAACAGGCACATCCGAACCGCGTCGCGATAGCGCCCGTTCACGAAGAATTCGTCCCTCAGCACGCCCTCGGGGCGGAAGCCGCAACGCTCGTAGATGCGCACGGCCCGGGCATTGTCCCGGTCGACGTGCAGGTAGAGCTTGTGGATGTTGAGCACGCTGAACGCGTAATCCATGGCGATCCGGGTCGCCTGCCACGCGTAGCCGCGGCCCTGGAAGCTCGGGTGGATGGCGATCTGAAACTCGCAGCGCCGGTGCAGGTGGTTGATCTCCACGAGCTCGATCAGGCCGGCCGGCTCTCCGCTCGGATCGGCCACGATGAAACGGCGCTCGGTCTGATTGTGGATGTTGCGCTCGTAGAGCTGCTGCAGTTCGGCGAAGGATTCGTAGGCCTCCTCGAACCAGTAGCGCATGATGCTGTCGTTGTTGTTGAGCTGGTGGACGAAGCGCAGGTCCTCCCGCTCAAGCGGCCGCAGCTTAATGGTGATTCCGGTCACCGCGTTCATGACGAACACATCTCGATCAGGTTGCGCAGGAACCGCTCACCCTGGGCGAGGGCGTCGAGGGTGATGAACTCGTCGGGCTGGTGCGCCTGGGCGATGTCGCCGGGTCCGCAGACGACGGTCGGCAGGCCCGCCGCCTGAAACCGTCCGGCCTCCGTGGCGTAGGGCACTGCGACGGTGCGGTTTCGTCCAGCGATCCGCAGGCAGAGCCGCTCGGCCTCCGAGCCCGGCTCGGGGGCGAGACCCGGGATGTCCACCTCTTCCAGGGTCTCGATCCGCCCGTAATCGCCGTAGCGGTTGAGGCGTTCGCGGGTCACGCGTTCCACCTCCCGGGCGAAGAGGCGCGGGATCTCGGTCGGATCGAGATCCGGGAGGCCGCGATACTCCCAGTGGAAGCGGCACTCCTTGGCCAGGATGTTGCGGGCGGTGCCGCCGTGGATGGTGCCGACATGGACCGTGGTGGCGGCCGGGTCGAAACGTCCCGACCGGTCGCCGCGCTCGATCATGAGGTCGGCGATGCGGTTGAGGCCGGCGACGAGGTCGCAGGCAGCCGTTACGGCGTTCGCCCCCAGAGCGGGCCGGGCGGAGTGGGCCTCGTGGCCGTGGACCGTGGTGAGGCAGGTGACGATGCTCTTGTGGGCGTCCGCGACGTCCATGCCGGTGGGCTCGCCGACGATCACCGCGGCGGGTCGCGGCAGGTCGGCACCGAACCGGGCGATGCCGTCCATGGAGCCGAGGCAGGTCGTCTCTTCGTCGTACGAGAGCAGGATGTGAATCGGCCGAGTCAGCCCGGCCGCGAGCATGTCGGGCACCAGGGCCAGCGCGAGGGCGTCGAAGCCCTTCATGTCGACCGCGCCCCGTCCGTAGGCCCGGCCGTCGGCGATGCGGAGCGTGAACGGATCGCTCGTCCAGGCCTGACCCGTCACGGGGACCACGTCGGTATGGCCTGAGAGCACGACGCCGCCGTCGACCATGGGGCCAATCGTGGCCAGGACGGCGGCCTTGTCGCCCGCGGCGTTCGGGAGGCGCAGGTACGGCACACCCCAGCCGTCGAGATAGGCGCAGACCGCGTCGATCAGGGGGAGATTGGATGTGTCGCTCTCCGTGTCGAAGGACACGAGGCGGGCGAGCATGTCGAGCGGGCTCAGCCGCTCGCCGGTCGCGGACATGGATTCCTCCGGGGCGCGGCCCCGGGCCGGGGCCTCAGTGCAGGCTGCGGCGGACGTGCGGACTGTCGAGGGAGAAGGCGGGGATCTCCGCCTCAAAGCTCTCGCCGGCGACCGTCGCCATGGTGTAGCTGCCGGCCATCAACCCGTCGGGTGTGTTGAGCGGGCAGCCGCTGGTGTAGCAGAAGGACTCGCCCGGCTCCAGCACCGGCTGCTTGCCGACCACGCCGGTGCCGCGCACCTCCTGGCAGGCACCGTGGCCGTCGATGATGCGCCAATGACGCGAGCGCAGCTGGACCTGCTCGCTGCCGTTGTTCACAATCTCGACCGTGTAAGCGAAGAAGTAGCGGCTCTCGTTCGGCGAGGATTCTTCCTCGACGAAGCGGGACTGAACGGTGACACTTATTCCCCGCGTCTCGGCCTTGTACATCGCCCTATTTGGCCCTTCTTCGGACTGTACGATTCGCTGAAGTCGAGTGGAACCTGCGTCCCGGCCGGTGGTAGTGGGCGGGGGAATCGCCGTCAATCGCGGCGGACTACCTCGGACGGTCTCGATCCGGCCCCCGATCCGGGGGTTGAGACCGGCCAAGTTGAGGCTCCGGCATGACGCGGCCTGCGCGCTCGGTTAAGCCAACGTTAGCCGGTCCGGGCGGACAACCCTCACGGACGCGGACCTGCCGGGCGCGCGAAGGAGTCAGGGGCGCGATGAACGCGGGCGCAGCCACCGGAGCCGCCGATTCAGGTGCGGAGGGCCGGTCGGGCATTCTGCCGGCCCAGGCGATCGCCGCCCTGGCCAAGGTCGGCGGGATCCGGACCGAGAGCCCCTTCGCGCCCGACCAGATCCAGCCCGCGAGCCTCGACCTGCGCCTCGGCGCGAAGGCCTACCGGGTGCGGACGAGCTTCCTGCCGGGCGCGGGCCGGACGGTCCAGGCCTGCGTCGATCGGCTGTCGCTGCATGCCGTCGACCTGCGCCCCGGTGCCGTCCTGGAGACGGGCTGCGTCTATATCGCCGAGCTGCAGGAGCGCCTCGTCCTGCCGGGCGATCTCGCGGCGGCGGCGAACCCGAAGAGCTCGACGGGCCGCATCGACGTCTTCACGCGGGTCATCACCGACCGGGGCGAAGCCTTCGATCAGGTCGAGCCCGGCTATGACGGACCGCTCTACGCCGAGATCTCGCCGCGCACCTTCCCGGTTCTCGTACGCACCGGTTCGCGCCTGTCGCAGATCCGCTTCCGCCGCGGGGCACCGCGGCTGACGGAGGCGGACCTCGTCCTGCTGCATGCCCGCTCGCCTTTGGTGGACGTGGATAGCCCGTCCTTCCAGGGCGGGGTGGCAGTCTCGGTGGACCTCGCCGGATTCGACGGCCTCGTCGGCTACCGGGCGAAGCGTCATACCGGCCTCGTGGACGTCGATGCCCCCGGCCGCCACCGGGCCGCAGAATTCTGGGAGCCGCTGGCCGCCGACGGATCGCGCAGCCTGATCCTCGATCCCGGGCAGTTCTACATCCTGGCCTCCAAGGAGGCCGTCCAGGTGCCGCCGGACCACGCCGCCGAGATGGTGCCGTTCGATCCATTGGTGGGCGAATTCCGGGTCCACTACGCCGGCTTCTTCGATCCGGGCTTCGGCTATGCCGGGGCGGGCGCGCGGGCCGTGCTGGAGGTCCGCTCCCGCGACGTCCCGTTCCTCCTGGAGGACGGGCAGATCGTCGGCCGCCTCGTCTACGAGCGGATGCTCGATCTGCCGGAGACGCTCTACGGGGCGGGGGCCGGCTCGAACTACCAAGCCCAGGGGCTCAAGCTCTCGAAGCACTTCGCCCTGTAGTCCGGCCCGGACCCGCCGACGGGAGCATCGACCGCATGGACGCCGTGGACCGGAAGATCCTCGATCTCCTCCAGCAGGACGCGACTCTCCCAGTGGCCGAACTCGCCGAGCAGGTCGGCATCAGCGCCGCGCCGTGCTGGCGCCGGGTGAAGAAGCTGGAGGCCTCCGGGGTGATCCGCCGCCGGGTCGCCCTGGTGGATCGCCGCAAGGTCAACGTCCCCACCACGGTGTTCGTTGCCGTGAAGGCGCCGCGCCACGCCGCCGACTGGTCGGACGCCTTCCGGCGGGTCTTGGCCGGATTCCCCGAGATCGTCGAGGCGTGGCGCCTGACCGGCGAGATCGACTACCTGCTGCGGATCGTGGTGCCGGACATCGAGGCCTACGACGCCGTCTATCAGCGCCTCATCGCCAAGCTCGAGTTCTCGAACCTGTCCGCCTCCATCGCCATGGAAGAGTTGAAGTACACGACCGCGGTCCCGACGATCTACGTGGCGTGAGGCGGCCGCTCCGCGGTGCGGCTCAGCCCGCCGCGACCGCGTAGGTCCGATGGATCGAGGAATCCTGCGCCCGGTGGTCGTAGCCGTAGACGTGGATCGAGACGGCCGCCTCTGGCCCGTCATTGGCGATCCGGTGCAGGTTCGGCCCCGACGGCATCATGCAGGCGACGAAACCGGGCTCGCGGACGGCGTCGACGGTCGCGACGGCGTGGGTCTCGCTGACCGGGCGATACCATGTCTCCCGCAGACTACCGCGCAGCAGGCCGAAACAGCATGAGCAATGGTGGTCGTGCACCGGCGTCACGGCGCCGGGCGCCCAGACCATCGCCCAGACGCTGATCGCCTCGGTGCCGAACAGGAGATTCCGGCTCAATCCCGACCCGCGGCCGGCCAGCTTGGCCGGATCGAGGAGATCGGGCTCGGCCAGGATGCGGACCAGGGTGGCCCGGGCCGAGGCCAGATAGGCCTCCGGCGAGCGGCTGGCGGAGCGGGCCAGGTTCGCCATCATCGCCGCGACGTCGGCCGGGCTGGTGGTCTGCGGCATCGGCGGGTCTCCTTCGGTGCCCTTTGCGCGGTGCCCTTTCGAGGCTGCGAGAAGGATACCCGGAGGCCTGCCGCAACGGGTTGCGTTGTCGCGCTTGATGGCGCCCGAAGCGGCAAAGTCATTGCGCAGAGGGGCCGGGACCGGAAATGACATTGCGCGGTCTTCGCCATGCCGGCGAGACCGGCTTCGCCGAACCGGTTCCGGACAGCCGGGATGGCCGTCTCCTGGGCGGCCGAACCCCGCTGCGTCGTCGGGACGGACGGTGTTATCCGGCCGCAGCGTCGTCGAGCAGCCACGCTACGGCGCCCGTGCTGGTCACGCGGCCGGCGGGCAGGTCCTCTCCGGCGGCGAGCCGGGCGAGGGGCGCGCGCTTGCCGGCGCCCGTGACCAGGAACAGCACGTGCCGCGCGGAGGCCAGCGCCGGCAGCGTCAGGCTGATCCGCGGGACGAACGGCTCCAGGCCGGACTCCGGCACGGGGACGACGAGCCGTTCAATTTCATCGACGGCGGGCTTGCCGGGGAACAGCGAGGCGGTGTGCCCGTCCTCGCCGAGGCCGAGCAACACGCAATCGAACAGCGGCCGAGCGGAATCGAGGCGCGCGGCGCCGTAGAAATCGAGGAGCGTCCGCTCGTAGGCGCGGGCGCCCGCGTCCGGACCGTCGTCGGACGGGATGAAGTGGAGATGGGTCGGCGGGATCCGGGACCCGTGGCCGAACGCCTCCCGGACCATCCGGACATTACTGCGCGGATCGTCCCACGGTACCGCGCGGTCATCCCCGAAGAACCAGTGGATCCGTTCCCACGGCATTCGGGCGGCGTAGTCCGGGCCGGCGAGAAGCCCGTACAGCATCCTGGGCGTCGAGCCGCCCGAGAGGCAGATCGCGATCCGCTCCGATCGGCTCTCGCCGCAAGCCGCAATGATCCGCTCGGCCGCCTCGCGGGCGACCGCCTCCGGATCCTTCAGGACATGCGTTCCGACGGGAAGGCTCATGGGTTCCGGCCCTGCGGCTTCAGGAATCGGCCTCTGACGGCCCGGGGCTGCCGGCTCAGCCCTTCGGCTCCTGGTGGCCGCCGAAGCCCTTGCGCATCGCCGAGAGCAGCTTGTCGGCGTAGCTCGCGTGCTCGCGGGAGCGGAAGCGACGGTAGAGGGCGGCGGAGAGGACCGTGGCCGGGACGCCCTCCTCGACGGCGGCGTTGATGGTCCAGCGGCCCTCGCCCGAATCCTCCACGTAGCCGGAGAAGTCGGTGAGCTGCTCGTCGCCCGCCAGCGCCTGGGCGGTCAGATCGAGGAGCCAGGACGAGACGACGCTGCCCCGCCGCCAGACCTCGGCGATGTCGCCCATGTTGAGGTCGAAGCGGCGCTCGGCCGGCAGATCCTCGGCATTGGCATGGCGCAGGATGTCGAAGCCCTCGGCGTAGGCCTGCATCAGCCCGTACTCGATGCCGTTATGGACCATCTTGACGAAGTGACCGGCGCCGGTCGGCCCAGCATGGATGTAGCCCTGCTCGGCGCGGGGGTCGCGCCCCTCGCGGTTCGGGGTCTTCGGGATGTCGCCGACGCCCGGCGCCAAGGTCTTGAAGATCGGGTCGAGGCGGTCGACGGTCTCGGTGTCGCCGCCGATCATCATGCAGTAGCCGCGCTCCAGGCCCCAGACGCCGCCCGAGGTGCCGACATCCACATAGTGGAGGCCCTTCGCCTTGAGGGCGAGACCGCGGCGGACGTCGTCGCCGTAGAAGGAGTTGCCGCCGTCGATGATGCAGTCGCCGGACTGCATCAGGCCCGAGAGCGCCTGGACGGTCTGCTCGGTGATCGCGCCGGCCGGCAGCATCACCCAGGCCGCGCGCGGCACCTCCAGCTTGGAGACCAGATCCTCCAGGCTCGACGCGCCGATCGCCCCGGCCTCGACGAGGCCGGCGACGGCGGCCGGGTTCTGGTCGAACACCACGGCCGTGTGCCCGTCCCGCAGAAGGCGACGGACGATGTTGCCGCCCATCCGGCCGAGGCCGATCATGCCGAGTTGCATTGCCGATCTCCTCAGGACGATTCCGCCCCCAAGCGGGGAGGGGGCCAGGGGTGGAGTGGGGTTGGGGGCGGGTGCGTACGGGACCGCTGAGCCTCGTCCGCCATCACCCCCGTCTCCGGCTCCTCCCCGAGAAGGGGAAGAGCGAGCCGGCGCCTAAGCCACTGCGGCCTTGAGGGCCGCCGCGACGCGCTTCAGCCCAGCCACAAGGTCCCCCTTGATGTGGACCCGCAGCGCCCGCCGGCCCCGCTCGGCCAGCACGGCGAAATCGCCCCGGGCCTGCGCGGCGACCACGGTGGCGAAGCCGAGGGACCGTCCCGGGATCGGGAGATCCTGGGACGGATCCGCGGTGATCTGGAGGAAGACGCCGGTATCGGGGCCGCCCTTGTAGGCCTGGCCGGTGGAGTGCAGGAATCGCGGCCCGAATTCGAGGCAGGTCGCTACCCTGCGGGCATCGCGCACGGCGATCCGCGCCTCCTGGAGGATGCCCGCGGTCTCGGCATTGCGCGGGACGTAGGCGAGCAGCCCGAGGTAATCGCCGTCCTTGAGCCGGGCGATCTGCGCCTTCAGGGCGGATTCCAGACCCTCGGCCGCCTGCTTCAAGCCGTCGGCGTTCCGCGCGTCGGCGTAGAGGGCGATCGCGTCGTCCGAGAAGAGCGGCGTCTCGGCGGGGAGGGCGCCCTTCGCCTCAGCCTCGGCAAACAGCTTCTTGGTCTCGACCTTGCTGGCCTCGACGTCCGGCTGGTCGAATGGATTGATTCCGATCACCCCGCCGGCCACCGCGGTAGCCATCTCCAGCCGGTAGAATTCCTGCGGCAGCTGCTCGATCGAATCCAAAGTGATGCGGGCGATCGGATGGCCGTCCCGCTCCAGGGCGCGCAGGGCCTCGTCCTGCGCCGCCTCGGCGTTGCCGTCGAGGCGGAGATAGAGGAAGAACCGGTCGTGGCCATAGACCGCCGGCACGCCCACCGGCTCGCCGTCCACCGGCACGAGACCCTTGCCCTGCTTGCCGGTCGATTCCGCGATCAGCTGCTCGGCCCAGGCGCCGAAGCTGGCGATCGCCGGGGAGGCCACGACCGTCACCTTGTCGCGGCCAGACAGCGCCGCGGCCCCCATGGCGGTCCCGAGGAGCACACCCGGGTTGACGGCCGGCGGCACGGCCGGGCCGCAGGAGCGGACCATGATGCGGGCGGTCTCGAGGAGCGCCTTCACGTCGAGGCCCATGGCGGCGGCCGGCACGAGGCCGAAGGCCGAGAGCACCGAGTAGCGCCCGCCGATCTGCTTCACGCCGTAGAAGATCTTCTTGAACCCGTCCGCCCGGGCGGCGCGCTCCATGTCGGAGCCGGGGTCGGTGACGGCCACGAAATGGTCGCCGGCCCGGTCGCCGAGCACGTCCTTGGCACGTGCCAGGAAGTAGTCGCGGAAGACGTTGGGCTCCAGCGTCGAGCCGGATTTCGAGGCGACGATGAACAGCGTCCTGGCCAGGTCGATGCTGGCCTCCAGGTCCCGCACCTGATCCGGGTGCGTCGAATCGAGGATCTGGAGCTTCGGGAAGCCCTCGCGCTGGCCGTAGGTCAGGCTCAGCACCTCCGGACCAAGGCTCGATCCGCCCATACCCAGCACGACGGCGTCGGTGAAGCCCTGCGCCTTCACCCAGTCGGAAAAGGCGGCGTAGTCGGCGGCCTTCTCGAGCTCCTCCTCGACGATGTGAAGCCAGCCGAGCCAGTGCGCCTCGTCGTGGCCGGACCAGACCGAGGCGTCACCCGCCCAGAGCCGGCGGATCGAGCCGTTCGCCCGCCACGATTCGACGGTCTTCTTCGCCTCGGCCGCCAGGGCGTCGTCCATGGCGAGGCTCTGGCCGTCCAGCCGGTGCCCCAGGAGCGCGACGCGCTTGCCAGCGACCGCACCCAAAAGGTTGTCGGCCGCATCGATGAAGAGCTGCACGCCTTCCCGCACCAACTGCTCGGCCACCGCCTCGATGTCGATGCCCGCCCGGGCGAGGCGGGCCATCACGGCCTCGGCGCCGGGAACGTCTTCCTCGATGGTCGCCCGCACCACGCCGTGGTCGCGGAACGCGTCCATGGTGGCGGGCGGCATGGTGTTGACGGTGTTCGGCCCGATCAGCTCCTCGACGTAGAGGACGTCCGAATAGGCCTTGTTCTTCGTGCCGGTGGAGGCCCAGAGCAGACGCTGCGCCTTGGCGCTCTTCTCGGCCAGGGCGGTCCACTGCGCCTCGGCGAAGATCTTGCGGTAGCGCTGGTAGGCGAGCTTGGCGTTGGCGATCGCCACCTTCCCCTTCAGCTGCTCCAGGGCGATCTTCTCATCGGGGTCGTTGGCCTGAGCGATCTTCTCGTCGAGGAGCTTGTCGACCAGCACGTCGATGCGGCTGATGAAGAAGCTCGCCACGCTGGCGATCCGCGAGACGTCGTGCCCGGCCTTGGCCCGCGCGTCGAGACCGTCGATGAAGGCGCGGGCAACGGCCTCGTAGGCCTCCTGCGAGAACAGCAGGGTGACGTTGATCGAGATGCCCTCGCTCGTCAGCTGCCGGATCGCCGGGATGCCCTCTGGGGTGGCCGGCACCTTGACCATGAGATTGTCACGGGAGACCGCCTTGTGCAGGCGCCTTGCCTCGGCGAGCGTCGCCTCGGTGTCGAGGGCAAGGTAGGGCGAGACCTCCAGGCTGACGTAGCCGTCGGCGCCGTCGCTCGCCTCGTAGACCGGTCGGAGCACGTCGGCGGCCGCCTGGATGTCCGCGATGGCGAGCCCCTCGTAGAGGTCGATGACGCGGCTGTCGCCGGTCGCCTGCACGGCCTTCAGGCTGTCGTCGTACTCGTCCGAGTGGCCGATCGCCTTCTCGAAGATCGACGGGTTGGAGGTGACGCCCCGCAGGCCGTCGCGTTCCACGAGCTGCTTCAGCTCGCCCTTCTGGACAAATCCGCGGGCCACGAAGTCGAGCCAGACCGCTTGATCCTGTTCGTCGTGCAGGGCCTTGAGCGCGTTCATGTCGGTTCCTCGCCTCGCGTACCGCGTACTCTCGCCCGAACGCGCCCGCCCGCCCGGATCGGGCGGGGGAGCAGGCCCTCGGGCTACGTCCTGTGCTTGGCCAGCTGCGCTTTCGCGGCGTCCAGGACCTTATCGGGGGTAAAACCGAACTTGGTCTGGAGATCCTTGATCGGCGCCGAGGCGCCGAAGGTGTGCATGCCGATGACCGTGCCCTCGGAGCCGGCGTAGCGGTCCCAGCCGATGACGCTGCCCTGCTCCACGGCGACCCGCGCCTTCACGGCGGGCGGCAGCACCGCGTCACGGTAGGCCTGATCCTGCCGCTCGAACAGGTCCCAGGACGGCATCGACACCACGCGGGCCTTCACGCCCTCGGCCTTCAGGGCCTCATAGGCACCGACGCAGAGTTGCACCTCGGAGCCCGAGCCCAGCAGGATGACGTCGGGCGTGCCCTCGCTGTCGGCGAGCACGTAGCCGCCCTTGGCGGTGCCGGAGGCGGCCCCGTACTTCGCGCGGTCGAGGGTCGGCAGCGGCTGGCGCGACAGCGCGAGCACCGCCGGCTGGTTCTTCAGGGAGAAGATCACCCGGTAGGCCTCGGCGACCTCGTTGGCGTCGGCCGGGCGCAGGGTCACGAGGCCGGGGATGCAGCGCAACGACAGGAGCTGCTCCACCGGCTGGTGGGTCGGCCCGTCCTCGCCGACGCCGATCGAGTCGTGGGTGAAGATGTGGAAGACCGGCAGCTCCATGAGAGCGGCGAGCCGGATCGGCGGCCGCATGTAGTCGGCAAAGACCAGGAAGGTCGCGCCGTAGGCCCGCAGCCCGGAGAGGCCGAGCCCGTTCACGATCGAGCCCATGGCGTGCTCGCGGACGCCGAAATGCAGATTGCGGCCGCCCGGCGAGAACGGGCCGAAGGATCCCGCGCCCTCGAAGGTCAGGTTCGACTTGTTGGACGGGGCCAGGTCCGCCGAGCCGCCGAGCAGGAACGGCACGTGCTGGGCGATGGCGTTCAGCACCTTGCCAGAGGATTCGCGGGTGGCGAGGCCCTTGGCGTCCGGCTCGAAGACCGGGATGTCCTTGTCCCAGCCGGCCGGCAGGCGGCCTTCCAGGAAGGCGTTGAGGTCCTCGGCGTGAGCGGCGTCGGCCGCCTTGGCCTCGGCGAGCAGGCCCTGCCACGCGTCGTAGAGGCCGGCGCCGCGCTTGCCGATGCCGGTCCGGAAATTCTCCTGCACGCCGTCCGGCACGAGGAACTGGGCGTCCTCCGGCCAGCCGTAGGCGCGCTTGGCGCCCTTCACCTCGTCCTCGCCGAGCGCGTCAGAATGGGCCTTGGAGGTGCCCTGCTTCTTCGGCGCGCCGTAGCCGATCACCGACTTGACGATGATGAGCGTCGGCCGGTCGTTGGTGGCGAGGAAAGTCTCGATGGCGCCCGCGAGCGCGTGCACGTCGTTGGCGTCGGCGACGCGCAGGACCTGCCAGCCGTAGGCCAGGAACCGGGTCGCGACCTCCTCGCCAAAGGCCAGCTCCGTGTGGCCCTCGATGGTGATGGTGTTGTCGTCGTAGATCCAGCAGAGGTTGGCGAGGCGCAGGTGGCCGGCCAGCGAGGCGGCCTCCGAGGCGACGCCCTCCATGAGATCGCCGTCCGAGCAGACGGCGTAGACGTTGTAGTCGAACAGCGGCAGGTTCGGCCGGTTGAGGTGCTGGCCCAGGAAGCGGCTGCCCATGGCCATGCCGACCGAGTTGGCGACGCCCTGGCCGAGCGGGCCGGTGGTGGTCTCGACGCCGGTGGTGAAGTGGTATTCCGGGTGGCCGGGGGTCCGGCTGTCGAGCTGGCGGAACTTCTTGATGTCCTCCAGCGTCACTGCCGGCGCGTTGCCGCCGTCGCTCTCGGCGACGCCTGCGAGGTGCAGTAGCCCGTAGAGCAGCATCGAGGCGTGGCCGCAGGACAGCACGAACCGGTCGCGGTTCGGCCAGTGTGGATGCGCCGGGTCGTAGCGCAGGTAGCGGTTCCACAGGGTGTAGGCGACCGGCGCCAGCGCCATGGGCGCCCCCGCATGCCCGGAATTGGCCTTTTGCACCGCGTCGATCGCGAGCGTCCGGATCGTGTTGATGCTGAGCGTATCGATCTCAGCGAGAGCCGCCTTGGCGGGAGTGTCAGCACCGCTCATGATGTCGCGTCTTCCAGTTCGCCTCTCGCGTGCCGCTTCGCGGCTTCGCGCTGCCGAAGGACGGCGGGAGGAGCTCCGTTGCCCTTACCACCCTGCCGATCCGCCGGCCCTTCGCCGCGCGTATAGCTGAGCAGCGTGTTGACGAGCGCGACGTGAGTGAAAGCCTGCGGGAAGTTACCCACAAGTCGTTTGGCTTGCACGTCGTATTCCTCGCTGACGAGGCCGAGATCGGTGCAGATGCCGATCAGGCGCTCGATCAGCACCCCCGCCTCGTCGCGGCGCCCCAGGCCGATGAGATTGTCCGCGTACCAGAAGGTGCAGGGCAGGAAAGCCCCCTCGTTGCCCGAGAGGCCGTCGGTCGTCTGACCCTCGGTCTCGTAGCGCAGAAGGAAACCGTCCCGCATCAGCCCTTTGCCGATCGCCTCGACGGTCCCGATCACCCGGGGATCGTGCTGTGGCAGGAAGCCGGTATGGGCGATGAGCAGCAGGCTCGCGTCCAGCGCCTTGGATCCGTAGGACTGGACGAAGCTCTTGAGTTCCGGGTCGAAACCCTTCTCGCAAACCTCGGCGTGGATCTCGTCCTTGATAGCGCGCCAGCGCTTGGCATGTTCCTCGGTGGCGCCTGATTCGTGCATCTCGTGCATGCGCAGCGCCCGGTCGAACGCCACCCAGGCCATGACCTTCGAGTGGGTGAAGTGGCGGCGGCCGCCGCGCACCTCCCAGATCCCCTCGTCGGGCAGGCGCCATGCCTGCTCCAGGTGGCCGAGGATCGCCAGCCCGACCCGCAACCCGTCCTGGCTGACCGGCAGGCCCCGGGCATGGGCTTGATAGAGCGCGTCGAACAGCTCGCCATAGACGTCGATCTGAAACTGGCTGGCGGCGGCGTTGCCGATCCGGACGGGCCGGGAACCCTCATAGCCCGGAAGCCAATCCAGCTCGATCTCGGGCAGAAGCCGCTCGCCGGCGATCCCGTAGAGGATGTGCGCCTGCTCGGGGTTCCCGGCCACCGCCCGCTGCAGCCAGTCGAGCCAGTTGCGCGCCTCGTCGATGTATCCCCCGTCCATCAGGGCGATCAGCGTCAGGGTCGAATCGCGCAGCCAGCAAAAGCGGTAATCCCAGTTGCGCTCGCCGCCGAGCCCCTCCGGCAGCGAGGCCGTCGGCGCCGCCACGATGCCCCCGGTGGGTTCGTAGATCAGCGCCTTGAGGGTCAGAAGGGAGCGCTGGAGCATCCGGTCCCAGGGCGTGCCGCCCGCGCAGCGGCACGCCCATTCGCGCCAGTGCTGGTCCGTGGCGTCGAGGACCTTACGGGGCTCGATCGGGTGCGGGTCGTCTTCGTGGGAGGGGCCGTAGCTCAGGACGAACCGGTGCCTGTCGCCGGCATGGACCGTGAACTCGGCGACGGTGGTCTGCGCCTCAGAGCCCTTGAGATGGACGTCGGTACGCAGCACGACCTTGTGCGGTCCCGAGACGGCGCGCAGGTCGCCCAGCTCGGAGCGGGACACCCAGGGCACGGCCGAGCCGTAATCGAACCGGACCGCCATCTCCATCCGCATGGCGACCCGCCCGTGCACGCCTTCGACGAGGCGCACGAGATGCGATCCGTCGCCGACGGGCATGAAGTCCGTGACCAGAACCTCGCCGAGCCGGGTGGTGTGACGGGTCTCGAGGACGAGGCTGCCGGGGCGATAGGCCCAGCGCGTCTCGACGTGCTCTGCCTCGGGGAAGATCTTCCAGAAGCCGTGCGCCTCGGTCCCCAGCAGGCGGGTGAACAGGGCGGCCGCATCGAAGCGCGGCCAGCACAGCCAATCGACGCTGCCCTGCCGGCTGATCAATGCCGCGCTGCGGCAATCGCCGACGAGCGCGTAATCCTCGATTCGTGCAGCCATCCGGCCCCGGCTCCGATCAGCGGTCGGCGGCCCGGGCCGTCCGCTGCGACGCACCTAGGACGTGCGGTCAGGAGATCCAGAGGCGTCCTACGGGGCAGTCCGCGGACGGGATCAGCGCAGGCAATCGACCACCGCCAGGGCCACCGAGCCCTGGACGGCCGCAGCGCCTGAGCGAACGAGGTCCGCCGCATCGCCGACGGCCCGGGCGGCGGGAACCAGGGTCTCGACCACGGAGGCCGCGAAGGGCAGGGCCTGCGACGGCAGCGGCGCGTCCTCAGCCGTCTGGGCGCTGTCCGCACGCGCAGCCGCCAGGGGATCGGCGAAGGGATCGACGAAGGGATCGGCAAGGGAATCCGGAAGAGGGCCAGGCGTGCGCGGCGTCTCCGGGCAGCGCCGGCCCGGGCAAGCGCGTCGCACCGCCGCCGCGACGTGGGCCGGCGCCCGGGCAGCTCCGGCGGAACGGGACGGCAGAGAGCCCGTTCGCGAAGCCGCGGAGTCGAGGGGGTACAACTCTGCGAACACGATCGCGGCCGGCAGGCGGCCGGGCGTTGCGATCGCGGCGACGGGGGCGAAATCCGTGGGTCCGGGGGCCGCGGGCTCTTCCACCTCCGCCCGGACGCGCGCCGGCGTCGGGCTCGACGATGGGCAATAGAGAGAGGCCACGCCCAGGAGGGCAACGACGGCCAGCGTCGGCAGGAAGGGCATGGAGACGCGGCCGGTCGCGGCGTCCGTCAGGGCGGGCTGATCTGGCCTGCGCATCCGAATCACCGATCTCCCTGATCGCTTCGAGGCGCTCAGGATGCGGCCAGCATTGCGGCGGAAGCTGGACCGTTTCTTTGCGGGGCGGTTACCAAGGCCTAGGATGGGATTCCCCTCGACCCTCCGCGGCGGGCGCCAACTCGGGCATAGGGCTTGCTTGGCCTGCCACGGCCCGAGCCGGGCCGCCCGCCCGTCGAGACTCGCCCCGAACCGGGCCAAGATGACCGAAACCAACCTCACCGTCGCCGTGATCGACCCGAGCCGAGCCCGCGCGGCCATCCTGGAGGAGGGCCTGCGCGCCGCCGGGATCGGACGCGTGGTGGTCATCCCCGATTCGGCCGACCTCATGGAGCGCGTGGCGGCGCTGAGGCCCGACGTGGTGGTGATTCACCTTGAGAGCCCAAGCCGGGACATCCTGGAACAGATGTCCGGCGTCTCGCGGCAAGTCGAGCGGCCCGTGGCGATGTTCGTCGACCGGTCGGACTCGACCATGATGCAGGCCGCCGTCGATGCCGGGATCTCCGCCTACGTGGTGGACGGTCTGCGGGCCGAGCGGATCAAGTCGATCCTCGACATCGCGATCCTGCGCTTCAACGCCTTCGCGCGGCTCCAGCGCGAGCTGACGGAGGCCCGGAGCGAACTCGCCGACCGCAAGCTGATCGAGCGGGCGAAGGGCATCCTGATGACCATGAAGGGCCTCTCGGAGGATGAAGCGTACAAGCAGCTGCGCCGCAAGGCCATGAACGAGAAGCGCAAGATCGCCGACATCGCCCGGGCCATCGTCACCACCGCGGACCTGCTCGGATGAGGCTGCAGCTCGGCTACGTCCCGCTCTGCGACGCGGCGCCCCTGATCGCCGCGCATGAACTCGGCTTCGCCCGGGCCGAGGGCCTCGACCTCGATCTCACCGCCGAGCCGTCCTGGGCGACCCTGCGCGACCGTCTGGCGCTGGGGCATCTCGACGGCGCCCACATGCTGGCACCGCTGGCGCTCGCCAGCCGCCTCGCGCTGTCGGGGCCGCCCTCCGACCTGATCGTGCCGATGCAGCTCAGCGTCAACGGCAACGCCGTGACGCTGTCCCACACCCTCTGGACGACGATGGGCGCTGAGAGCACGGCCGTTGCGGCCGTCGCCCGCGCCTTCGCCCGGGTGGCGGAGCAGAGGTACCGCGCCGGCAGCCCCGTCACGCTCGGCACCGTGCATCCCTTCTCGTGCCACAGCTACCAGCTACGGCTGTTCGCCGAAGCCGGCGGGCTCGATCCCTCGACCGTCCGCACCGTCGTCGTCCCGCCGCAACACTGCGTGGAGGCCCTGGCCCGCGGCCTGGTGGACGGGTTCTGCGCGGGGGCGCCCTGGAACGACGTCGCTGTCGCGGCCGGCCATGGGTGCATCGCTGTGCGCGGCGGCGCCCTGGCGCCGGACGCGCCCGAGAAGGTGCTGGCCGTCTCCGCACGGCTCGACGGCGCGATCCTACCGCTGGTGCGGGCGGTCGCCCGGGCCGGACGCTGGTGCGCGGATCCCGAGAACCGCACCGAGCTGATCCATCGGCTCGCCCGCGCCACCTACCTGAATCTCGAACCGTCGCTGCTCGGGCAGGCCTTTGCCGACGGGGCCGAAGCGCCGGCCGCAGCCGGCGCGGTCCTCCGGTTCGACGCGACGATCCAGGAGCCGCGCGCGGAGCACGCCCGGTGGCTTCTGAAGCAGATGGGCGCGTCGCAGCAGATCCCCCGTCACCTGGACCTCGCGGCGGCGGCGACCGTTTTCCGTGGCGACCTGTATCGCGCAGCCGTCGCCGATTTCTGAGGACCGCGACAGTCGCGGCCTTTCGTCACCGACCCGAGGCGCCGGTGCGAACCGAGGCGGAACGTCGGACAGGCTCACCCGTTGTGGTCATGCCATGCCCGGATGCCGCAAACTCGAAACTGGATCGTCGATCTCGCATCCGCGCGGGCGGGTCGAGCTGAGACGTTACGTAGGCCGGGGCGGCAAGGTCCCCCGCGCGTGTAACGATAACCGCCGGCCCGGCCCGACCTATACGTGGTACTGGGTCCTCGCGGCCGGCGCGATGCCGACCCTGGGCTTGCTGGCGATGCTCTCGACGCTGCTTTAGCAGGCGATCCACCCGGCGCAGCGGGTATCGATCGATCGCATCACCGGGCGACACTCGCCTTCGGTGCATTGCGGATCGAGATCGGGTATCTGTTCTCAGCAGGACACATTGTGCGGTCTTGTTGCGGTTTCTTACCGTATTGCCGCCGTCCTGCATGCATAAGGCGATATTTATCGTGTCGCCACGCGCCTTGACCTCGTCCTGATCGGCGTTGCCAAGCACTTTCCCTCGCCCCGGAAATCCCCCCGTCGCGGCGACAGCCCTCTCTGATCCCTGTCTCGATCCGTGACCGTTTTTACAACGGTCCGCACACTTTTTGTGCAGCGCAACGCCGACGATGGTCGGGGGCCGCCTGTCTGCGAGCCGCCGCGGATTTCTAAATTACTTCAACATGTTGCTGTCAGTCATTCTGGCTGGCACGGAACCTGCTGAGCCTCGGGCGTCCGTCAACGGCGACGGACAGCGCCGTCAGCGAGGCCGCTGATCCGGTTCTCCTGAGGCTTGAGCCTGCCGGGAGACGACCGGCAGCGGCTTTTTCGTGGGCGGTCCGCCAACGATCCTGCAATCGAGGTTCCAGACGCGACCGAGCGATGGCGACATCTCCCAAAGCTTTCCCTGAGAACGACGTGCGCGGTGACATCGCTCTGCCGCGCGAGCGGCTCGTCGTCGTCGGCAACGGCATGGCCTCGCTGCGTTTCCTCGAGCGGCTGTCCGAGTGCGCGCCCGACCGGTTCGACGTCACCTGCGTCGGAGCCGAACCGACCGCCGCCTACAACCGCGTGCTGTTGTCCTCTTTGCTCGGCGGCGAAGTGGACGAGGCCGCCTGCACCTTCCGCGGCCTCGACTGGTACGCGGATCACGGCATACGCCTGATCACCGGCGCGCCGGTGACGCGGATCGATCGGGAGAACGGCCTCGTCATCGTGGGCGAAACCCACGTCCTGCCCTTCGACAAGCTGGTCCTCGCGGTCGGCTCTTTGCCGATCCGCCTGCCCAAGCCCGGCATGGACCTGCCGGGCGTCATCACCTTCCGTGACCTCGCCGACGTGGCGGCGATCCGGAAGGCCGCCGTGCAGCATGCCCGGGCGATCGTCATCGGCGGCGGCCTCCTGGGCCTCGAGGCGGCGGTCGGGCTCGCGCGGCTCGGCGTCGACACCACGCTGCTCCACGTCATGGACCGGCTGATGGAGCGCCAGCTCGACCATCACGCCGCCGGGCTGGTGAAGCGCGCCATGGAGGCGCGGGGCGTGCGCGTGATCCTCAAGGCCGACACCGCCCGGATCGAGGGTGCGGCCGGCGTCGAGCGCCTCGTCCTGGCCGACGGCACCGTGCTCCCGGCCGACCTCGTCGTGATGTCGGTGGGCGTGCGCCCCTCGGTGGCGCTGGCCCAGGCGGCGGGTCTGGCGATCGGCAGGGGCATCACGGTCGATGACCGCCTGACAACCTCGGACCCGAGCATCTTCGCGCTGGGCGAGTGTGCCGAGCACCGCGGACAGATCTACGGACTGGTCGAGCCGGCCTACGAGCACGCCGAGACGCTGGCCCGGAACCTCGCGGGTGAGCCGGCCGAGTATCGGGGCACGGCCCTGTCCACGAGCCTGAAGGTATCGGGCCTGCCGGTCTTCTCGGCGGGCGTCGTGGACACGCCCGACGACGCCGAGGCGATCGTGCTCTCCGATCCCGGCGCCGGCCTCTACCGCAAGCTGTTGGTGCGCGAGGGCAGGCTGATCGGTGCGGTGTTCGTCGGCGACATCGCCGAGCAGGGCGCCTGCAAGGGGCTGATCCGCTCCGGCGCCCCCATCGAGAACGTGGACGACTTGATGTTCGGGCGCCCCGCGCCCGAGCCGCTGGCTGCTTGAGGAGGCGCGCATGTCCGAGACCAATACCCAGACCGCCGTGGGCGTCTTCGACGCCGAGCAGAAGCGCTACCTCGAAGGCTTCGCCTCCGGCATCGCCGCCGTCCGCATGACCGGCGGCCTCGCCGGGGGCGGAGCTGCGGCGGCCGCAGCCCCCGCCGAGCCCACGGGACCGGACGCGATCCACATCAAGGCGCAGGACCGGACCGTGAAGAACGGCGGCAAGCTCTGCGACCAGGAGAAGTGGAAGCGCGCCGAGAACCCGTTCGACGGCCACAACCGTCTCATCCAGGAGGCCGCTGCCGGCAAGCAGCCGAAGCCCGAGGACAATTTCCGCTGGCGCTACCACGGGATGTTCTGGGTCGCGCCGAACCAGGTCTCGTACATGTGCCGGCTGCGGATCCCGAACGGGATCCTCCACCACTGGCAGTTCGCGGGCGTCGCTGACCTCGCCGACGAACACGGCGGCGGCTACGTCCACGTCACCACCCGGGCGAACCTGCAGGTCCGCGAGATCAGCCCGGAGCACGCTCAGCCCTTCCTCGACGGGCTCACCGATATCGGCCTCACGGCCCGGGGGGCGGGCGCCGACAACATCCGCAACGTCACCGGCTCCTCGACCGCCGGCATCGACGCCCAGGAGCTGCTGGACACGCGCCCGCTCGCCAAGTCCTGGCACACCTGGATCCTGAACGACCGATCGCTCTACGGCCTGCCGCGCAAGTTCAACGTCGCCTTCGACGGCAGCGGCGTGATGCCGACCCTGGAGGAGACCAACGACATCGGCTTCCAGGCCGTGGAGGTGCTCGACGGCGCCGCGGTGGCGCCGGGCTTCTACATGCGCCTCGTGCTCGGGGGCATCTCGGGCCACCGCGATCTCGCCCGCGACACCGGCATCGTCCTGAAGCCCGAGGACTGCAACGTGGTCGCCGACGCGATCATCCGGGTGTTCATCGAGAACGGCGACCGGACGAACCGCAACAAGAGCCGGATGAAGTACGTCCTCGACGCCTGGGGCTTCGACAAGTACCTCGCCGCCGTCGAGGACAAGCTCGGCCGCAAGCTCGACCGGGTCGCGCCGGAGCACGTGGCGCCGCGCAAGGCCACCGACCGCTTCGCCCATGTCGGCGTGCACGCCCAGAAGCAGCCGGGCCTCAACTGGATCGGCGTCGTCCTGCCCGTGGGCAAGATGACCAGCGATCAGGTGCGAGCTCTGGCCAAGATCGCGGCCGAGTGCGGCGACGGCCAGATCCGCCTGACCGTCTGGCAGAACTTCATTTTTTCAGGGGTTCCGGACGCGAAGGTCGCCGAGGTCGAGCAGCGGGTGCTTGATCTCGGCCTCACCACTAAGGCGGCCGGCATCCGCTCCGGCCTCGTCGCCTGCACGGGCGCCCGAGGCTGCAAGTTCGCAGCCTCCGATACCAAGGGCCACGCCCTGATCATCGCGGACCACGTCGAGACGGCCCTGCCGAACCTCGACGTCCCGGTGAACCTCCACCTCACCGGCTGCCACCACAGCTGCGCCCAGCACTACATCGGCGATATCGGGTTGATCGGCGCCAAGGTCGTCGTCTCGGAGGAGGGCGACACCGTCGAGGGCTACGACGTCGTGGTCGGCGGCGGTTTCGCCGAGAACCCGAAGATCGGCACCGAGATCTGGAAGGCCGTGAAGGCCGAGGACGCGCCCGCCCGCGTCGAGGCTCTGCTGCGCGCCTACCTCGCCCTCCGCCAGGGGCCGGAGGAGAGCTTCCAGGCCTTCACCAGCCGCACCGGCGCGGAGGCGCTCCGCGACGCCGCCGAGGACCACCCCGCCCTGAAGGCCGCCGCATGACCCAGCACGTCTCGCCCCCCCTCGTCCTGATCCCCGAGACCGCGCCCTTCAACGAGGACCAGCGGGCCTGGCTCTCGGGCTACTTCGCGGCTCTGCTCGGCCCCGCCATCGAGGGCGCCACGGCCCTGGCGCCCGGAGAACTGCCGGGCGCCGGCGCGAAGCAGCTTGCCGACAACGACGACGCCCCCTGGCACGACCCTTCCGTGCCGATCGGCGACCGGATGGAGATGGCCAAGGACCGCTCCGAGCCGCAGAAGCTGATGGCCGCCATGGCCCAGCAGGATTGCGGCCAGTGCGGCTACAACTGCGCCGACTACGCCAACGCGATCTTCCTGAAGAACGAGGCGCGCCTGAACCTTTGCCAGCCCGGCGGCAAAGAGACCCTGCGCATGCTCAAGAAGCTGGATGAGGAGTTCGGCGCCGCCGGAGGCGCCCCGGCCGCGCCGAAGGCGGACGACGACGCCCCGAAGGCGGCCGACCTCGGGCCGCTCGGCTATTGCCGCGAGAACCCCGTCGAGGCGCTCTTCCTGTCCCGCCGCCGCCTCAACGACCCGGGCGGCGAGAAGGAGACGTGGCACGTCGAGATCGGCCTCGACGGCACGCCGATCCAGTACGAGGTCGGCGACTCGCTCGGCCTGTTCCCCGCCAACGCCCCGGCCCTGGTCGACGCGGTGATCGCGGAACTCGGCGCCCGGCCCGAACGGGTGATCGGCGAGAAGACCCTGCGCGAGCACCTGCTGATCAACTACGCACTCGGCGCCGCGCCCGACAATCTCTACCAGCTCCTGTCGCTCCTCACCTCGGGCGCAGCCCGCAAGAAGGCGCAGGCGCTCGCCTCCGGCGAGGATCCGGACGGCGACGCCGCCTATCTCGACGTGCTCGGCGCGCTCCACAAGTTCCCGGGCGCCCGGCCCGACGCTGAGGTCTTCCTCGAGGCCCTCGACGAGCTGCAGCCCCGGCTCTACTCGATCTCGTCCTCGCCGAAGATGGATGTCGGCCGCGTGTCGCTGACGGTGGACGCGGTGCGCTACAACCACCGCTCGCGGCTGCGGCTCGGCGTCGCCTCGACCCACCTGGGCGAGCGCCTGCCCGAGCAGACCCGGGTGAAGGTCTATCTCCAGAAGGCGCACGGCTTCGGCCTGCCGGCCGACCTGTCGAAGGACGTGATCATGTGCGGCCCCGGCACCGGCGTCGCGCCGTTCCGGGCCTTCCTGCGCGAGCGGGCCGCCACGCAGGCGCCCGGCCGCAACTGGCTGTTCTACGGCCACCAGCGTCAGGCGAGCGACTTCTTCTACAAGGACGAGCTGACCAAGCTGAAGGACGACAAGGTGCTTACCCGCCTGTCCCTGGCCTGGTCGCGCGACGGCAAGGAGAAGACCTACGTCCAGGATCGGATGCGCGAGAACGGCGCCGAGCTGTGGAAATGGCTCGAGGGCGGCGCGCACTTCTACGTCTGCGGCGACGCCAAGCGCATGGCCAAGGATGTCGAGCGGGCGATCATCGACGTGGCCGCGCAGTTCGGCGGCAAGAGCCCCGAAGACGCGGTGGCCTACCTCGCCGCGCTGAGGAAGGCCGGGCGCTATCAGGCCGACGTGTACTGAGCGTCCAAAACCCTTCCTCCTGCGGGGGAGGGTGCGCCGCGGATGCGGGGCGGGAGCGGGGAAGCGGCGGCGCGAAGCTTGCTCCTGCCCGGAACGACCCTTCGAGGATTCGAGCCATGACCCAGCCAGTGGCGGCGCCGACGGTGCGGACCACCTGCCCCTATTGCGGGGTCGGGTGCGGCGTGCTCGCGAGCCCGGACGGGCAGGGCGGCGCCACGATCGCTGGCGATGCCGAGCACCCGGCCAATTTCGGCCGCCTATGCTCGAAGGGCTCGGCGCTGGGCGAAACCCTGTCGCTGGAGAACCGCCTGCTCCACCCGCAGGTCGACGGCGCGCAGGTCTCGTGGGACGCGGCCCTCGACACGGTCACGGCGAAGCTGCGCGCGGTCGCCGCGGAGCACGGGCCGGACGCGATCGCCTTCTACCTCTCGGGCCAGCTCCTCACCGAGGATTACTACGTCGCCAACAAGCTCGCGAAGGGCTTCATCGGCACGCCGCACGTGGACACCAATTCGCGGCTGTGCATGTCGAGCGCGGTCGCGGCCCACCGCCGGGCCTTCGGCTCCGACACGGTGCCGGGCTGCTACGAGGATCTCGACGAGGCCGACCTGATCGTGCTGGTCGGCTCCAACACCGCGTGGTGCCACCCGATCCTGTTCCGCCGCATGGCCGACGCCAAGGAGCGCCGCGGAACCAGATTCGTGGTCATCGACCCCCGCCGGACCCAGACTGCGGAGGAATCCGACCTGTTCCTTGGCATCCGGCCGGGCACCGATACCGCCCTGTTCTCGGGCCTGCTGGTCTACCTGTCCGACAACGGTTTTCGCGATCGCGCCTTCGTCGACGCCCACACGGCCGGGCTCGACGGCGCCCTCGACCGCGCCCGCCAGATCGCACCGGATCTCGCGGCGGTCGCCGCCGTCACCGGCGTGCCGGAGGCCGACATCGCGGCCTTCTACGCCCTGTTCGCCGGGACCCGCCGGGTGGTCACGGCCTTCTCGCAGGGGGTCAATCAGTCGGCGCAGGGGACCGACAAGGGCAACAGCATCATCAACTGCCACCTCATCACCGGCCGCATCGGCGAGACCGGGATGGGGCCGTTCTCCCTGACCGGCCAGCCCAACGCCATGGGCGGGCGCGAGGTCGGGGGGCTGGCCAACATGCTGGCCGCCCACATGCACTTCACCCCGGAGGAGGTCGACCGGGTGCGCCGCTACTGGGGCGCCCCACGGATCATCACCGGCGAGGGCATGAAGGCGGTGGCGCTGTTTGAGGCGATCGACCGCGGCAAGATCAAGGCCCTCTGGGTGATGGGCACGAACCCGCTGGTCTCGATGCCGCGGGCCGACGCGATCCGCGAGTCGCTCGCCGGCCTCGACCTCTACGTGGTCTCCGAGGCGGTGGCGGATTCCGACACGGCCCGGGGATGCGGCAAGACCACCGTGCTTCTCCCCGCCCAGGCCTGGGGCGAGAAGGACGGCACGGTCACCAATTCCGAGCGCCGGATCTCGCGCCAGCGCCGCTTCCTCACGAGCCCCGGCGAGGCCCGGCCCGACTGGGCGGCGCTGGCGAATGTCGGCCGCCGCCTCGGCCACGGCCGGGCCTTCGCGTTCGATTCCGCTGCCGAGATCTTCCGCGAGCATGCCGGGCTCTCGGCCTACGAGAACAACGGCACCCGCGACTTCGACCTCGGCGCGCTCGCGGAGATCAGCGACGCCGCCTACGACGCGAGCCCGCCGGTGCAGTGGCCGATCCCGAAGCGCTCCGGCTTCCGGGGCGCCCCGCAGGGCAAGGCCAGGCTGTTCGGCGACGGCCGGTTCTACACCTTCGACCGGCGCGCCCGTTTCGTGGCGGTGCAGCCGCCCGCCCTCGCGCTCGCGGCCTCGACGGCGTTCCCGCTCATGCTCAACACCGGCCGGGTCCGCGACCACTGGCACACGATGACCCGAACCGGGAAGAGCCAGCGCCTGTCGGCACACCGGGCCGTCCCGTTCGTCGAGGTCCATCCGGACGACGCCGCGGCCCACGGCCTCGCGGAGGGCGACATCGCCCGGGTATCGACTGCGCACGGCAGGGCCGAGCTGGAGGTGACGGTCACCGACACGGTGGTGCCGGGCAGCCTGTTCATGCCGATGCACTGGAGCGGCGCCTTCGCGTCGCAGGCGCGGGTCGGCGCGCTGGTGCGCGGCATGCCCGACCCGGTCTCGGGTCAGCCCGAACTCAAGGCGACCCCCGCGGCCATCACGCCCGTCGGATACCGCGCCCGCGGCTTCCTGCTGACGCGCCGGCAGGTGGCGCTCCCCGACGGCTGGTGGTGGGCGCGCGCCGCGATCACCGGCGGCTGGGGCGCGCAATTCGCCACCGCCGACAGCTCCCGGGCGGTGGCGCTGATGGTGCGCGGGCTGATCCAGAGCGAAGCGCTGTCGGGCTGCGAATTGGCGGAATATGCCGACCACGCCCGCGACCGCTACCGCTGCGCGGTCTACGACGGCGACCGCCTCGTCGCCTGCCTCGCCTACGCGCCCGCCGCGGAGCGGCCGGACTGGGAGGCCGCCAAGGCCCTGTTCGCCGCCGAGGCGCCCGATGCCGCCGAGCGGCGGGCGCTGCTCTCGGGCCGTGCGGCCGCGGCGTCGGCGGGACCGGTGGTGTGCGCCTGCCACGGCGTCGGCGCCGACGTGATCGCCACGACGATCGCCGGGGGCGCCCCCTCCGTGGAGGCGGTGGGCGCCGCCTGCAAGGCCGGCACGAATTGCGGCTCGTGCATACCGGAGATCCGCAGGATGCTGGCCGGGCAAACCGCATGCGCCGCGTGATTTTCTGATACACTCGCCGCCGAGGACAGATCGGCTTCTCCTGCCAGATCACCTCATCCTGAGGTGCCTGCGTGAGCGGGCCTCGAAGGAGGGTTCCAGCCGGCCTCGTGATCCCTGGAGCCCTCCTTCGAGGCCTCCGCTGCGTTCTGGCACCTCAGGATGAGGGGCGTGGGCGGGACCAGTCAAATCAGGACGATTCAGGACAGGCCCGTGACCGAGACCCCCCTGCGCGCCGCCCGCGCCCCCCGCGAGACCAAGGCCGCCGGCCTGGAGCCGCTGGCGGTGCTGCCCGTCTTCGTGCCCCTGCGCGGCAAGCGCGTGGTTCTCGCCGGCTCGTCCGGGGGCGCCCCGTGGAAGGTGAAGGTGCTGGCCGCGGCCGGCGCCCATGTCGACGTCTACGCGCCCGAGCCCAGCGAGGAGCTGCGCGCCGTGCCGGGCGAGATCGTCGACGGGCAGGTGGTGCTGCACCAACGCACCTGGAGCCCGGACGATCTCTGGGGCGCGGCCTTCTGCATCGGCGCGATGGAGGACGAGGCCGAGTGCGTCGCCTTCGTGGTCGCGGCCCGCGGGGCCGGCGCCATCGTCAACGCGGTGGACCGGCCGCATCTCTGCGACGTGAAGTTCGGCGCCATCGTGAACCGCTCGCCGCTCGTGGTCGGCATCTCCACGGAGGGCGCCGCCCCGGTCTTCGGCCAGACCGTGCGCGCCCGGATCGAGGCGATGCTGCCCCGAGGCTTCGCCCGCTGGGTCGGCGCCGCCCGCGACTGGCGGGACGGCGTCACGGCCCGCTTCCACGGTTTCGCGGAGCGGCGCTTCTTCTGGGAGCGCTTCACAGACCGCGCCTTCGCGGAGCCCGACCGGGCGCCGTCGGACACGGACCTCGCCGAACTGCTCGGCGAGACCGAGGCCGCCCCGAAAGGCGGCGCGGTCTGGCTGGTGGGGGCCGGCCCAGGCGACGCGGAACTGCTGACGCTCAAGGCGCTTCGGGCGCTCCGCAACGCCGACGTGATCCTCTACGACGACCTCGTCGCCCCCGAGATCCTGGATTACGCCCGCCGCGAGGCCCGCACGATGCTGGTTGGCAAGACCGGCCACGGACCCTCCTGCCGCCAGGACGACATCAACGCGCTGATGGTGCAGCTCGCCCGCTCGGGCAAGCAGGTGGTGCGGCTGAAATCCGGCGACCCGCTGGTCTTCGGCCGGGCGGGCGAGGAGATCGAGGCCTGCCGGGTCGCCGGCATCCCCGTGACGGTGGTGCCGGGCGTCTCGGCCGCGCAGGGTGCGGCGGCGTCGCTCGGACTGTCCCTGACCCATCGCGACGCCGCGCGCCGGCTCCAGTTCGTCACCGGCCACGACCGCCGCGGGGCGCTCCCCGATGACCTGAACTGGGGGGCGCTCGCCGATCCCAGCGTCACCACGGTGGTCTACATGCCCAAGCGCACCCTCCGGGCGCTGCTGGCACGGGCGGTGGAGGAGGGACTGGCGCCGTCGACCCCGGCGCTCCTCGTGTTCAACGCCACCCGCCCGAACCAGCAGGCCCTGCGGGGCACGGCCGCCGACCTCGCCGACGCGGTGGAGGCGGCAGGTCTCGACGGGCCGGCGCTGCTGATGGTCGGGACGGCCTTCGCGGAAATGCGGGGCGCGGTGCCGGTGGACGCGGAGCAGAGCCGCATGGTGGTCTGACCGCAGAGCCTCCGCGCGTCTCTTGCGTCGCGACGATCCGAACCGACAGCCCGGCGGCCCGGGCTGAACCGAGCCACGTCGGTCAGGTCTCGCCGGCCACGAAGGCGCGCATCAGATAATTGGCAATCGCCATGGGCGGGGGGGCCTGGATGCCCTCGGGATGCGTGCCGTCGAGCATGGCGGCGACGTCGCCCCGGGTGAACCATCGGGCGTCCTCCAGCTCGTTCGGGTCGGTCACGATCGCCGCGTCGAGGGCCTCGGCCGCGCAGCCGAGCATCAGGGAGGACGGGAACGGCCAGGGCTGCGATGTCCGGTAGGTGACCGCGCCGACGCGGATCCGCGTCTCCTCGAAGACCTCGCGGCGGACCGCGTCCTCGATCGTCTCCCCGGGCTCCAGGAAGCCCGCGAGGCAGGAGAACATGTGCGGCCGGAAATGCGGCCCCCGCCCCAGGAGGCAGGTGTCGCCCCGGCGCACCAGCATGATCACCACGGGGTCGACCCGGGGAAAGTGGTGGGCGCTGCACTGCGGGCATTCCCGCCGGAAGCCGCCCGCCTTCGCCACGGTGGCGGTGCCGCAATTGGCGCAGAAGCCGTGACGAGCGTGCCAGTCGAGCATCGACTTGGCCACGGCCAAGAGGCCGAGTTCTTCGGCCTCCACGGCGGCTTCGGTGGCGATCGACCGCAGGTCGAGGGTCCGGGTCCGGTCGTCGGCGAACCGCTCCGCCGCCTCGGCGGGTGCGGCGGCAGCGAAGACAGGCTGCCCGTCCCGATGGCCGAGGAAGATGCGCGGGCCGGGCTCGAGGTCGGCCGCCGCCGCGGGCGCGATCAGCGCCGTCGGCCCGTGCAGGACGATCCGGTCGCCGCAGATCAGGACGAGGCGGGCGCCCGGCGCGTCGAAGGCGGGCACCGCCTCCTCGGGCTGCTCGGCCGAGTGGCGCTCGAGGCGGTTGCGGACGAAGCCCAGGGTGTCGCGGGGATCGGTCATGCGAGGGTCAGGCCGCGGAGAACAAGGCGCCGGCGCGCTCCAGGAGCTGGGCGCGGGCATGGGTCGGGTAGGGCGTGCGGGTCTCGAAGCCCCAGACGGGGCTCGGCCAGGCCGGATCCGAACGGAATCGGCCGACCACGTGGACGTGGAGCTGCGCCACGACATTGCCGAGGGCGCCGACATTCACCTTGTCGGGCCTCGACAACGTCTGCATCACACCCGTGGCGAGACGGATCTCCTGCCAGAGCGTGGCCGCGTCGGTCTCGGTGAGATCGGTGACCTCGCTGACGTCCGGACGGCGGGGCACCAGGATCAGCCACGGAAACCGGGCATCGTCCATCAGCAGCACGCGGCACAGGGAAAGGTCGCCGACTTCGACGGTGTCGGCGGCCAGGCGCGGATCGAGGGTGAAGGCGGACTCGGTCATCGCCCACCGATGTAGCGCAGCTTGCGCGTCCGCGCGCGGGTTCCCTGCGCCGTCGGTGACGCAGCGCGGCGATCGGCGCGGTCAGAGTCCCGGGACGACGCCCTGGCGTCCCACCGCGATCGTCCCGGCCACCAGGGCGCCACCCTCCGGCCCCGACCGCGCGAAGATCGTGACGGCAGCGCCCGGCTGGAGCATCGCCTTCTCGCCGGGGGAGAACTGGGTGACCGGCGTGCCCTCGGGGATCGCGAAGGACGCTTGGCCTCCGCCATAGGCGAGCGTCAGCCGCATCGGCGCCCCCCTCTGGAGGTCGGCGACCCATCCGGCCGACAGAATCGCCCCCTTCGCCGTGTCCCAGGGCTGGCTGCCCGCCTCGAAGCCCCGCTCGGAGGGCGAGTACAGCGTCACCGCCTGGGCCTGTCGCGGCTCGGAGCCGCCAGCGCCCAGAACGCTGACGTAGCTCTCGGGCTTGATGTTCCGCAGGGCGGCCCCGTTGACCGCGTAGATCCGGGTCCGCGGGCTCATCTGCACCGTGAGGGTGCTGCCGCTGGAACGGCGGATCTCCAGCCGCTCTGAATCGGCCGACACCACGACGCCGCGGAACCGGACCGTCATCGGCTCGGCCCGCGCGGCGGGACCGGCTGCGACCGCCAGGACGCCGGCGAGGAAGAGACGTCTCACGAGGCTCGTCACGGGGCTCCTCTACAATCGGTCCGCCATCCGGGTGCGGGAGCCGAACGCCAGGGGCCGGCACCGGTTCCCGGCGCGGTCGCGGTCCGGCGCCCGGTCGGCTCAGTGGGCCATCAGAACCGGCATGTCGGCATGGGCCAGGACGTGGCTGGTGACGCCGCCGAAGATCATCTGGCGCAGGCGGCTCTGAGTGTACGCGCCCTTGATCAGCAGGTCGCAGCCGAAGGCCTTGGCCTCGGCCAGGAACGTCTCACCCGGAACCCGCCGGCCCGCCGGCAGGGCGCGATACGAAGCGTCCACGCCCTCGCAGGCCAGCGCCTGGGCCAGATCCTGAGCGGTCGGTCCCGGCACCATGCCGCCCTCGACGCTGAGAACCAGGACCCGTTCCGCCCGCCGCAGGAACGGCATCGCGAAGGCCACCGCCCGGGCGGTCTCGGTGGAGCCGTTCCACGCGATGATGATCGCGTCGCCGAGGCTCGTCGGCGCCGTAGGGGGCGCCAGCAGGATCGGCCGGCCGCTCTCGAACAGGGCCGTCTCGAAGGTGGTCATGCGCGGAGCGTTGTCGGTGGTGCCCGGGCGCCCGACCACTGTGGCCGAGAACAGCCGCGCATACTGGCCCAGGAACGCGTCGCCGGTGGGCACGTCCTGCCGCCAGCGGTAGCGCGGACCGGCATCCGGCACGCGGTCCGGTATGCAGAGACCGTCCCGGGCGTGACGGGGGATGCCGGCCCCGTCCATGAAGGCGACGAAGCGCCCGCCCGCCTCCTCGGCCTCGGCGCGGTCGGCCTCCTCGTCGCGCAGCCACGTCATGCCGCCAACCATGTCGACGGGCACGTATTCGGCCAGCGCCGGGCGCAGCGAAACGCCCTCGATCAGACTTCCGAAGCGCGTCGCCGCCAGCCGCGTCGTCTCGAAGACGGAGGGCAGAGCATCGTGCATCGCGACGGGTACGAGCAGGGTCTTCATGGTGGCCTCCTCCTCGGGCTCGCGAAGCTAATCCGCCCGGCCGCCCGGTGGAACCGGGGCGGGCGCGGCGCGCACACGGTTTTGCGGTTCGCCCGGATCGAGCTGGGCGCGGACCGTCGCGGTCAGCGGCCGCTCTACCCAGCGGTGGACCACGCTCGCGGCCACGGCGCTGCCCGCGAGCATCAGGGCCATGCCGCCCCAGGGGTGCAGGTCCGAGGCGAGCCCGAAGCGGACCAGCCCTTCGCGCACCAGCCGGAGGGCGAAGGGATGCACGAGATAGAGCGCGTAGGACGCGTCGCCGAGGCTGACGAGCCCCCGGATCGCGGCGGGCAGCCGCGCAACCTCAGTGGCCCCACGCGCCGGCCCGAGGGCGGCCGCCACCAAGAGGACGGCCGGCACCCCGACGAGGAGAGGCCGCAGGAACCCGGCAGCCTCGCCCTGGCCGTCGAGGACCCGCGCGGCCAGGACCAGCCCGACGCCCCCAAGGATCGAGAGGCCGACCCGCAGGACGGCCTTCGGCCGGAATCCTTCCCGGTAGGCGAGGGCGAGGCCGGCGCCGGCGGCGAATTCGAGCACGATCGGATCGGCCCAGAAGCGCAGGGCCACCGGGAGGCCGGACACGAGGGCGCCGGCGGCCACGAGCAGGACCAGGGCCGCGCACAGAAACGCGACGGCGCCACGCCGGCCGAATCCGAGCCCGAAGGCGAAGAGTGCGTAGAAGAACGCCTCGTAGTTCAGCGTCCAGCCCAGTCCGTAGAGCGGCTGGACGGAGCCGTCTGGGCGTGCCGCCGGCCAGAACAGGAATCCGGCGACGAGGGCGCCGGGATCGCGGGCCAGGGCCGCCGCATCGCCGAGCAGGTCCGGTCGCGCCAGGGCGAGGGCGAGATAGACAAAGCTCACCAGCCAGTAGAGGGGAACGACCCGGGCGATCCGGTGGGCGAGGAAACGGGCACGTCCACCCGGCATACCGGCCAGCCGGCCGCCGGCATGGACGATGACGAAGCCGGAGATGACGAAGAACAGATCGACCCCGCCCCACCAGGGGACGAGCGTCGAAGGGTCCAGCCCGGGACCGGCACCGCGCTGGGCGAGCAGCCCGGCCTCGTGCCGCGCATGATGCCACGCCACCATCAGGGCGGCGGCGGCGCGCAGGATTTGGATCGCGACGAAAATCACCGGAAGCCCCGGAACCGCGCGGACGACGCCGCGATGCCGGCGCGACGGCCTCGGCTGCCGGCCGCGCAGTGGGCGATCCGGGCGGCCAACCCGTGCCGCCGGCGGCTCATCGCCGGGCCGGACGCCGGTCCGGAACCCCATGGCCCGAGGCAAAAATGACAGGAACCATAAGGCCATGGCCTCGTTGACGCACCAATTCGCGAACGCGCCGGCGCCGAGTGTCTAGCCCTGCGCATACGGCGTCCCCGAACAGTTCGCGCGTCCATTTCGATGAGAGGTCCCGATGCTGAAGAACTACGCTGCCGCGTCCGCACTCGTCCTGGCGCTGTCGACCCCCGCCCTCGCGCAGAGCGCCAACGACTTCCGCCTTCAGTCGATGCAGGCGAACGCGTTCGAGATCCAGTCCTCGCAGATCGCCCTGTCCAAGTCGCGCAATCCGAAGGTCCGCTCCTACGCCCAGGCCGTGCTGCGTGACCACCGCGCCGCCAACGTCGCCCTCGCCGGTGGCCAGATGAACGGCGTGGCCGGCGAGCCGGGCCTCGGCGGTCTGGTCACCGCGCCGCTCGCTGTGGCGGGCAGTGCCGTGGGCGCGGGCGTCGGTGCCGCGACCGGCGTGGTCGGCGGCACCCTGGCGGGTGGTCCCGTCGGCGGCCTCGAGGGCGCCGGTGCCGGGGCTGCGAACGGCGCGGCGGCGGGCGGCCGTCTCGGCCGCGGCGACGGGATGGCCACGGGCGCCTCGACCATCGTCCCGCCGAGCCCCGAGCAGCAGGCGATGCTGTCCGAACTGTCCGCGGCCCCGGCCGGCCCGCGCTTCGATCGGCTGTACGCCAGCCAGCAGCTCCAGGCGCATCAGATGACCATCGCGATGACGCAGGCCTACGCCCAGGGTGGCCCGAACCCGGCCCTGCGCAACTACGCCCAGCAGGCCCTGCCGGCGCTGCAGATGCATTACAACCAGGCCCAGCGCCTGCCGGGCGCGATGTAAGTCGTCGGCACCCGGTTGATGGGCGGCTCGGCTTCGGCCGGGCCGAAAGGCGGGGGGCGCGAGCCCGCCGCCTTTTTCGTGTCGGGAGAGCCCGCGGCCCGGGTCCGGGATCGCGCGGATCGGAACCGGGAGGGCCGGTTCCGATCCGCGGCGTCAGCGCCGCTCGCTCACTCGCAGGCGATGGCGGCCACCGAGCGGACCGCCAGTCCGGCGGTGTCGATCGGCGCCTTGAACTCGCCGGACTGCGGATCGCGCACCAGCAGGGAGCCGCTGGCCACGCCGAAATGGGCGCCGTGGATCTCCAGCCGGCCGCTATCGACCCGCTCCTTCACGAACGGGAAGGTCAACAGGTTCTCCATGCTCTGGACGACCACGGCGTGTTCCAGCCGGGTCAGATAGCCCGGTGCTTCGGGATCGCCGGCCTTGTCCTCGGCCTGACCGACGAGCGAGACCCATTTCCCGATGAAGTCGCCGGGCGAGAGCGGCTTGGCCTTGTTGGCGTAGGCCTTGATGCCGCCGCAGGTAGCATGACCGAGCACCACGATGTGCTTCACCTCGAGAGCCTGGACGGCGAATTCCAGAGCCGCCGAGGTGCCGTGATACTGGCCGTCGGGCTGGTAGACCGGCACGAGGTTGGCGACGTTGCGGATCGTGAACAGCTCGCCCGGCCCGGCATTGAAGATCGCGCTCGGGGACACCCGGCTGTCGCAGCAGCTGATGACCAGGATTTCCGGGTTCTGACTGGACGCGAGTTGCGCGAAGCGCCGCCGCTCGGTCGGGAAGCGGTCGAGCAGGAAGGACCGGTAGCCTTCGGTCAGGTAAACGGGGAACATCACGTCGTCTCCAGTTAGACAATCCCGCGTCGGCGGGGGTGAACTCAAGGTTCGCGCCAAGCAAGAACGCGTGGCTGTGTCGGAATAGTCCCGCTCGCGAGCTCGGCCGCAAGGTCGGCGAGGCCGGCCGGCTCGACGCGCTCGCCGCTGGCGCGGAGTTCCGCGAGGGGCCACCAGCGCGTTCCGATCAGCGGGTTGTCCTCGGTCTCGGCGAGGCGGCTCGTATCGACCCGGTCGTCGGGCAGGCGGACCAGGAAGTAGCGCTCCCGGGCGTCCCGCGACTGTCGGAACAGGTGGAACGGGCCGTCGCAGGCGGCGACCTGCGGGCCGATCGTGACGTCGGGACGGCCGATCTCCTCCTCCAGCTCCCGGCGGCAGGCCGTGACGTGGTCCTCGCCGGGCTCCAGACCGCCGCCGGGCATGAACCAGAAGCGCAGCGGCGCGCCGTCCGGCTCCTTCGCGTGCACCGACGTGTAGGCGATGAGCAGGATGCGGTCCTGCGGATCGAGGACGATCGCGCGGGCGATGTGACGGACGGGAAGGGGGTTGTCGGCACTCATGCAGCCAGAGCTAGAGCGGATGCCCGGGCACGGACACTGGCTCCGCGCAAAACAGCACGGTTCCGCTGCCGATCGGCGGCGCACGGCGCTACCGCGCTGCGTGCGCCGCGCTCTCCCCGGTCCCGCCGAGCGCCGGTGCCCAGATCACCACGGGTAGCCCGTAGGCGTCCTCGTCCGGCGGATCCGGCAGCGGTACGGCTCGTCCCAGGAGGATGTCGCGGGCCACCACCAGCGCGGCCAGAGCATCGAGGTGGTCGTTCTCCGGAACGCCCTTCACCCGTGTCGCGATCAGCGGGGCCGGCAGGCCCGCCGCCGCGAGGAGCGTCCGCCGGAGGTCCAGCCCCGCCCGGGCGCGGGCGCCCTTCTTGGGCAGCCCGAGGGGGTGGCCGCCGTTGAGGGCATGGAAGGCGACCTCGGGATGGACCTCGTGGACCCGCCCGCGCACCTCCGGCCGCTCCCGCAGCAGCGTGTCGACCGCGCGGACATAGGGGAAGATGTTGTAGCCCTGGATCGAGGGGGCGAAGGGCGGATCGCTGGCAGCGCGCGAAGCGGCCTTGGCGGCCGCGTAGTCTGGGGCGTAGACGGCAGCCCGCGGCGGCATCGGGAAGACCGACGACCGCGCCGCTCCGAGCCGGGCACGCGCCGCCCGGTCGGCGGCCCGGCCGCCGCCGCGGATCCGGTCGGGCAGCCCGATGGGCACGTCGATCCCGACGCAGCGCGGCTGCTCGGGTGCGTCGAGGAGCGCAGCCAGGTCCGGGAACAGGGCGCAGCGGTGCCGGCCGGGATCATCGAGGTCGATCAGCGCCCCCGCCCAGGCACCCTGGCAGCCGTCCAGCCCCGCGATCCACCGCCCCATGCCGCTCCTCACTGTCGCCCGCGCCGCAGAACGCCGTCCGGATCCTTGCCCGCCTGCCCGCGGAGAGCTATCCGCGACGCGGCGGGCGCCGCCGCCCCGGGAGAAGCGTGATGAGCGAGATCCGTCCCCGCCGCAGCGTGCTGGCGATGCCCGGCTCCAACGCCCGGGCACTGGAAAAGGCACGGTCGCTGCCGGCCGACGTCATCCTGATCGACCTGGAGGACGGCACCGCGCCCGAGGCCAGGGCGGCGGCGCGCGTACAGGTCGCCGCCGCGGTGGCGGCGCGCGGCTTCGGCCCCCGCGAGGTGGTGGTGCGGATCAACCCGCCCGAGACCGAGGATGGCGAGGCGGATCTCACGGCGCTGGCCACGGCCGCGCCGGACGCGATCCTGGTCCCGAAGGTGCGCAGTTCCGACACGCTGATCGCCGTCGGCTCCCGGCTGCGCCGGCTCGGCGCGCCGCAGGCGACCCGGGTCTGGGCGATGATCGAGACGCCCATGGCGGTGGTGAACGCCGCCGAGATCGCTGGGGCGGCCCGGGACGTGGACGGTCGGCTCGCCGCCTTTGTGATCGGCCCCAACGACCTGCTGAAGGCCGCGCGTATCCGGCCCCCGGGACGGGCGGCCCTCGTGCCGTGGCTCATGACGGTGCTGGCTGCGGCCCGGGCCTACGAGATCGAGGCGATCGACGGCGTATTCACCGACCTGCGCGACGCGCCGGGGTTCGACGCCGAGTGCCGGCAGGGGCGCGACCTCGGCTTCGACGGCAAGATGCTGATCCATCCGAGCCAGATCGACCCGGCCAACGCCGCCTTCGGGCCGGAGGCCGACGAGATCGCGCAGGCGCGGCGCGTGGTCGACGCCTTCGCGGCGCCGGAGAACCGCGAGCGGGGCGTCATCGCCCTCGACGGGCAGATGGTCGAGCGCCTCCACGTCGAGTCCGCCCGGCGCACCCTGGCCCTGGCCGAGGCGATCGGGCGGCTCGGCGCGTGAGCGATCTGCCGGAAGTCGGCCTGCAACTGCTCGACCCGCGGTTGCCCGAGTGGGGCTTCCCGCGTTGGGGCTCGTCGGCCGCCGCGGGCCTCGACCTGCATGCCTGCCTCGACGCGCCGCTTGTGCTGCAACCCCAGGCCAAGCCGGTGCTGATTCCGGCGGGGTTCAGCGTCCTGATCCGCGATCCCGCGTGGTGCGGGCTGATCTTTCCCCGTTCGGGGCGCGGGCACCGCGAGGGCTTGGTGCTCGGCAACGGCACCGGCGTCATCGACGCGGATTACGAAGGGCCGCTGATGGTCTCCGCCTGGAACCGCGACGCTTCCGAGCCCGTCCGGATCGAGCCGGGCGAGCGGATCGCGCAGCTCGTCTTCACGCGGATCACCCGACCGGTGCTGACCGTGCTGAAGGGCGAGGCGGCCCCCGCCTCGGGGCGCGGGTCGGGCGGGTTCGGGTCGAGCGGGCGGTAGCTGGGTATCCGTCAGTCCAGCGTCTTGCCGAGCCGCCCGGCCAGGTCCTGGATGAACTGGAAGGCGGTCCGGCCCGAGCGCGAGCCGCGCGTGGTGGACCATTCCAGCGATTCGGCGCGCAGCTGCTCCGGCGGCACGGCGAGGCCGTGGCGGTCGGCATAGGCGCGGATCATCGCGAGATACTCGTCCTGGCTGCACTTGTGGAAGCCGAGCCACAGGCCGAACCGGTCGGACAGCGAGACCTTCTCCTCCACGGCCTCGCCGGGATTGATCGCCGTGGAGCGCTCGTTCTCCACCATGTCGCGGGCCAGCAGGTGCCGTCGGTTGGAGGTGGCGTAGAACAGCACGTTGTTCGGCCGGCCCTCGATGCCGCCGTCCAGCGCGGTCTTGAGCGACTTGTACGAGGTGTCGTCCGCGTCGAAGGAGAGATCGTCGCAGTAGACGAGCCAGCGGTGCGGGTCCGGGCGCAGCAGGGCCATCAGGTCGGGCAGCGCCTCGATGTCCTCGCGGTGGATCTCCACGAGCTTCATCGGCCGGCTGCCGGCGGGCCGGCGGGCGTTGATCTCGGCATGGGCCGCCTTGACCAGCGAGGACTTGCCCATGCCGCGGGCGCCCCACAGCAGGGCGTTGTTGGCCGGCAGGCCGCGGGCGAAGCGCTCGGTGTTCTCGACCAGGATGTCGCGCGCCCGGTCGATGCCGGTGAGCAGGCCCATCTCCACTCGCGCCACCTCCGGCACCGGGGTCAGACGGCGCTCGGGACCCCACAGGAAGGCGTCCGCGGCGGCGGGATCGAAGGCCGGCGGGGCGGTCGGCGCGGCCCGCTCCAGCGCTGTGGCGATGCGCTCCAGAAGAGGCATCAGGGTATCCAGGGTCGCGGGGCTCGTCATCGGATCGGGGGGTTCGCGTTCGGATCGGTCAGGCAGCCGGTTCTACGGACATCGCCCGGGGAAATCATCCGTCTCCCGACGCAGGGCGCGGGCTTTCCGAACGCGAACCCGGATCGGGCGTTGGACATCGCGGCAGGTCGAGGCGCAGGGCCGCCGGAGGGCATCGATGGAAGCGGGACCGACGATCCGGATCACCCAGGTCGCCGATTACATCTTCACGGTGGATTTCAGCGCGGCGCTGCCGGCGCTCATCACCGACGAGGCACCGCCGATCGGCGGCGGGACCGGCCCCTTCCCGGAACAGCTGCTGATCTCCGGCGTCGCGAACTGCCTGTGCGCCAGCCTCGTCTTCGCCCTCGGCAAGTTCCGGCAGGACGGGCAGGGCGTGTCCGCCGAGGCCTCCTGCCGGGTGGAGCGCAACGGGGAGGGGCGCCTCCGCATCACCGGGATCGACGTGCGCATCCGCCTCGGCGCGGCGGTGGTCGAGATGCCGCGGATCGACCGGGTGCTGGACCAGTTCGAGCGGTTCTGCACCGTCTCGGAGAGCGTGAAGGCCGGGATACCGGTGGCCGTCTCGGTGGCCGACCGCGACGGCACGCGCCTGAAATGACCGGCGGTCGGGGAAAGATCGGCCGTCCGGCGCATTGCCGCACCATCGGCCGGCCGCCGAGGCCAAACGAGGAGACGCTATGTCGGACGAGATGCGAGAGACCGCCCGCGCCCCCGAAGCGCTTGCCGCCCTGTTCAACCGACGCGCCAATGCCGGCGACGTCGAGGGGCTCGTCGCGCTGTACGAGCCGGACGCGGTTCTGGCGGCGGGCCGCGTCGTCGCCACGGGCCATGCCGAGATCCGGAGCTTCTACACCGACCTGCTGGCGCGGAAATCCGATTTCCCGGCCCCGGAGACGCTGCCGCCCCTGCGCAACGGCGCGCTGGCCATGACCTTCGCGCGGTTGCCCAACGGCGCATTCTCGGTGGAGGTCGCCCGGGAGCAGGCGGACGGGACTTGGCTCTGGGCGATCGACCAGCTCAAGCTGGCGCCGCCGAAGGCGTAACCGGCGGCACGGGATCCCAGCCGCGCTTGTCCCACCGGGCGCGATGCGGCAAAGCGAGCCCGCGCGCTCGACGCTGCGCAGAAGACCCGAGCCGACTCGATGCACGACATCCGCGCCATCCGGGAGAACCCGGACGCCTTCGACCACGATCTCCAACGCCGCGGCCTCGCGCCGCTCTCGGCCACGCTGATCGACCTCGACGAGGCGCGCAAGGCGTCGGTCTCGGCCGCGCAGGCCAACCAGGAGCGGCGCAACGCGCTGGCCAAGGAGATCGGCGGTGCCAAGAAGGCCAAGGACGAAGAGCGTGCCGCCGCCCTGATGGCCGAGGTCGCGACGCTGAAGGGAGCCGAGCCGGAACTGAAGGCCGCGCAGGACGCGGCCGACAAGGCCCTGGCCGACCGCCTCGCCGCGATCCCGAACCGGCCGAAGGCCGACGTGCCGGAAGGCGCGGACGAACACGGCAACGTCGTCTACCGCAGTCACGCAGCGACGCGCGAAAGGCTGACCGAGGGCCGCGAGCATTTCGAACTCGGCGAGGCCGCCGGGCTGATGGATTTCGAGGCGGCGGCCCGGCTGTCGGGCTCACGCTTCGTGGTTCTCAAAGGCCAGCTCGCCCGTCTGGAGCGGGCGCTGGGCCAGTTCATGCTCGACCTGCACACGCAGGAGCACGGATATCTCGAGGTGGCGCCGCCCATCCTGGTGCGCGACGCCGCCATGTTCGGCACCGCGCAGCTGCCGAAGTTCGAGGACGACCAGTTCTCGGTGTTCAAGGGGCTAGATGCCGTCAAGGCGCGGGACTCCGATGCGGACCCGGCTTCGGGCAATACCGAGAAATTCTGGCTCGTCCCCACCGCCGAAGTGCCGCTGACGAACCTCGTCCGCGAGTCGATCCTCCGCGAGGAGGAACTCCCCCTGCGCTTCACCGCGCTGACGCCCTGCTTCCGGGCCGAGGCCGGGGCGGCGGGGCGCGACACCCGTGGCATGCTGCGCCAACACCAGTTCAACAAGGTCGAGCTGGTCTCGATCACCACGCCCGAGGAATCCGCCAACGAGCACGAGCGGATGCTCACCTGCGCCGAGGCGGTGCTGAAGAAGCTCGACCTGCCCTACCGGGTGATGACCCTCTGCACCGGAGACATGGGCTTCGCCTCGCAGAAGACCTACGACATCGAGGTCTGGGTGCCGGGCCAGCGCACCCACCGCGAGATCTCCTCGTGTTCCGTGTGCGGCGACTTCCAGGCCCGGCGGATGAACGCCCGCTACCGGGGCAAGGACGGCAAGCCGGCCTATGTCCACACCCTCAACGGCTCGGGCGTCGCGGTCGGCCGCGCGCTCATCGCCGTGATGGAGAACTACCAGAACCCGGACGGGAGCCTCACGATCCCGTCGGTGCTCCACCCCTACATGGGCGGGCTCAACCGGATCGAGGGCACCCGCTGATGCGTATCCTGGTCACCAACGACGACGGCATCCACGCGCCGGGCCTCGCCACCCTGGAGGAGATCGCCCGGGAACTCTCGGACGACGTCTGGGTCGTGGCGCCGGAGAGCGACCAGTCCGGCGTGTCGCACTCGCTCTCGCTCAACGACCCGCTGCGGCTGCGGCAGGTCTCGGAGCAGCGCTTCGCCGTGAAGGGCACGCCGTCGGATTGCGTGATCCTGGGCGTGCGCCACATCCTGGGCGACCACGGGCCGGACCTCGTCCTGTCGGGGGTCAACCGCGGCCAGAACGTCGCCGAGGACGTGACCTATTCGGGCACGATCGCGGCCGCCATGGAGGGAACGATCCTCGGCATCCGCTCCATCGCGATGAGTCAGGCCTATGGGGCCGGCGGCCGCGGCAATCTCAAATGGGACTGCGCCCGGACCCATGGGGCGCGGGTCGTCCGCAAGATCCTGGAGACCGGGATCGAGCCGGGCATCCTGGTCAACGTGAATTTTCCGGATTGCGAGCCGGCCGACGTGCAGGGCATCGCGGTGGCCGCGCAGGGCTTCCGCAACCAGGCGCTGCTGTCGATCGACGCGCGGGTCGACGGACGCGGCAACCCGTATTTCTGGCTGGCCTTCGCCAAGGCTCGGTTCGAGCCGGGCCACGGCTCGGATCTGAAGGCCATCGCCGAGAAGCGGATCTCGGTCACGCCCCTGCGCCTCGACCTCACCGACGAGCCGACGCTGACGCGATTCGCGCAGGCCTTCGCCGAGTGATCGATCTGGGCAGCCTGGAGGCGGCTGCCGGCAACGCGGCCTTCGTGATGGCGCTCCGGGGGCGGGGCCTTCGGGACACTGCGGTTTTGCGGGCCATGGAGCAGGTGCCGCGGGAGGCCTTCGCGCCGCCGCAGTACCGGGAGCACGCCAGGCGGGACATCGCGCTGCCGCTGTCCTGCGGGGCATCCATGACGGCGCCGTCGACTGTGGCGGTGATGCTGGCGCTGCTGCGGGTCGAGCGGGGCCAGCGGGTGCTGGAGATCGGCACCGGATCGGGCTACGCGACGGCGCTGCTTGCCCGGCTCGGGGCCGGCGCGGTGCTCAGCCTCGAGCGCTACGCGACCCTCGCCGGCGAGGCGACGCGGCGGCTCGCGGCCCTCGCGGAGGTCCATGTCGTCCGGGCGGACGGGCTGGGCGCGGACCTGCCGGATGGCGGATTCGACCGGATCCTCGTGCAGGGCAGTGTGCAGGCGATTCCGCCGCACTGGCGCGCGGCGCTCGAGCCCGGCGGGCGGCTCGTGACGGGACTGATCCGCGACGGGCTCTGCCGGATCGCCACTCTGGCATCGCCGGAGGCCGAGCTCGAGCCCGGTGCGGCGGCCCGTCTTCCAGGACTGACCCCCGGGCTGGCGCGGGTGCTCTGAGGGCAGCGGGACCGGCGGCGCCGTCTGCACGTCGCCGCCTCGGGCCTTTTCCGGCATGCGGGCGGCCGGGCGCGGGCAAAGCCCAACGGTACCGTTCGGGTCCCGGCCGCTATCCCAACCGCCGCGACGCGCGCCAAAGGCGCCACATCCTCCGCCAGCGCGGAAGCTCGATGAGCGTGTTGAGCGGATCGTAGCTCGCCCGCTCCATGGCGGCGAGGTAGGGCTCCACCAACGCCACGGGGAGGAAGGCGGCCCCGGCCGAGGGCGCGATGGTCGGGCGGGCCGCCTCGAAGGCCTTGAGGTGCTGCCGGGCAAGCCCCCGCAGGTCGGCGCAGGCCCGGCGCAGGCCCGGGCCGCCGCGCCCCGTGACGATGTCCTCGCGGGTGACACCGTAGCGGCCGAGGATGTCGGCAGGCAGGTAGACCTGACCCGAGCGGGCATGCCAGGGCAGGGCGCGCAGCAATCCGGTGATCCCGTAGGCCACGCCGGCATGGCCGGCCGCGCCCGCACCCCCCGGCTCTGTGCCGGTGCCGATCACGAGGCTCGCCAGCCGGAGCAGGGCCGAGGCGGTCTCGCCGCAATAGCCCTCCAGATCGTTCACCCGGGGCATCGGGTCCTCGTAGAGGTCGAAGACGCGGGCGTCGATCAGGTCGACGAAGGGCTGGCGCCCGAGCCGGTTCACCCGGATCGCCTCCTCCAGGGCGGCCGCCACCGGATTGGCGCGCACGTCGCCCCGGGCTTCCCCCTGGAGTGCGTCGCGCCACCATTGCAGGCGGATCTCGCCGGCCATCGGGTTCGAGGCGGCCTCGCGCACCCGTGCGATGGTCAAGCTGAAGGCGTAAAGGGCGAACAGATGCGGGCGGGCCGCCGCCGGCGCGAACAGGGTCGCGTAGTAGCGGTCCGGGTCGCCGRCCCGCACGAGATCCTCGCAATGGGATTGCGCGAAGGGGAGCCCGGTCTCCGCCGTCCTGCCATCGGCCTCCGGCATCAGGCCACCGCGATCAGGGCAGCCGCGACCTTGCGGTTCTCGGCCACCAGGATGTTGTAGGTGCGGGCCGCAGCTCCGGTCTGCATGACGTCGAGGCCGACCCCGAAATCCTTGAGCCAGCCCCGCAGGGCTGGGTCGATCGCCGCGATGTCGAGGCCGGTCCCGACGAGCAGGAGCTCGATCCCCGCCGCCTCGGCCTGGACCGGGCGAAGTGCCGTACGGTCGATCGCTCTGGGCTCCATCACCTCCCAGGCGCGCACACCCGATGGCAGGAGCAGGATCGAGCCGCGGTGGGACATTCCGGCGAAGCGGAAGCCGCCATTGCCGTAGGTGTCGATGATGTGGCGCCCCGGCACGAACCCGGATTCGAAACCCTTGGAAGTCTCCGGCTCGGCCATAACGTGAAAAAACTACTCCGCCGCCTGCGGGACACCGGAACGCTCGGCCGCCGCGCGGGCGCCGGAGAGCATCAGGCCCAGATAGATCAACACCGGCGTCGAGATGAAGATCGCCGAATAGGTGCAGATCACGACGCCGCAGAGCATCACCACGGCGAAGCCCTTGATCGCCTCGCCGCCGAACAGCACCAGCGCCAGCAGCGACAGGGATGACGAGATCGAGGTCATCACGGTCCGCGACATCGTGGAGTTGATCGACAGGTTGAGCAGGTCGACGGTCGGGATCGTCTTATAGCGGCGCATGAGCTCGCGGGTCCGGTCGAACACCACGACGGTCTCGTTCAGCGAGTAGCCCACGATGGTGAGGATCGCGGCGATCGAGGTCATGTTGAATTCGATGCGGGTGATGATGAACACGCCCACCGTCAGCACGATGTCGTGGAGCGTGCCGACGATCGCGCCCAGCGCCAGCTCCCGCTCGAACCGGAACCACAGATAGAGCAGCACCGCCACGACCGAGAGCACGACGCCGAGGGTCCCGGACTGCACGAGTTCGCCCGAGACGCGCGGGCCGACGGTCTCGGTGCGGCGGAAGTCGTAATCCTTGTCGAAGGCGGCGTGCGCCTTGTTCATCACCGCGGTCTGGCCCTGTTCGCCGGGCTGGAGCGGCAGGCGCACCAGCACGGTGCCCTGGTTGCCGAGTTCCTGCACCTCCGGCTCGCCGAAGCCGAAGCCCGCGGCGGTATGGCGGATCGACGCCACATCCGCGGTGCCCGACTTCGCCTGCAGCTCCACCAGGGTACCGCCCTTGAAGTCGATGCCGAAATTCAGCCCGATGGTCAGGAACAGCGCCACCGTGGCGAGCGAGAGCAGCGCCGAGAGCGGGAAAGTGAAGCGCCGGAATCGCATGAAGTCGAAATGCGATTCATCGGGCCAGAGGCGGAGCAGGCGCATGGTCGTGTCTCTTCTACGGGAGCCGCGACGCGAGAAGCCGAGGCGCAGGTCCCCTCTCCCGTGCGGGAGAGGGACAGGGTGAGGGGCGTGCCCTATCCGGATGGGTCGCATCCCTCACCCCAACCCTCTTCCACACGGGAGAGGGGGTCCGTCGCGCCGCCAGCGCTTCCTTCGTCGACCCTCCAAAACTTCAGAACGGCAGGGCCTTCGGCCGGAAGGTCTTGTACCACACCGCGATCATCATGCGGGTCAGCGTCACCGCGGTGATGACCGTCGTCAGGATGCCGAGGATGAAGACCACGGCGAACCCCTTCACCGGGCCCGAGCCGAGGAAGAACAGGATCAAGGCGGCGATCGCCATGGTCGAGTTCGAGTCGATGATCGTGGCGAACGCCCGGTCGAAGCCCGCCTGCAGGGCCGAGATCAGCGAGCGGCCGGCATGGCTTTCCTCGCGCATGCGCTCGTAGATCAGCACGTTCGAGTCCACCGCGGTTCCGATGGTCAGCACGATGCCGGCGATGCCCGGGAGCGTCATGGTCGCCTCCAGCACCGACATCAGGCCCAGGATGAGGCCGACGTGGACCATCAGCGCGATGTTGGCGATGAAGCCGAAGGTCCCGTAGGTCGCGAACATGAAGGCCACCACGAGGCCCGCAGCGACGAGGGTTGCGAGCTTGCCGGCCTCGATGGAGTCGCGACCGAGGCCCGGGCCGACGACGCGGCGCTCGACCACGGTGAACTTCGCGGGCAGCGCACCGGCCCGGAGCAGGACCGACAGGTCGTTGGCCTGCTGGACCGTGAAGTTGCCGGTGATCTGGCCCGAGCCGCCGGTGATTGCCGAGCGGATCACGGGGGCGGAGACCACCTCGTTGTCGAGCACGATCGCCATGCGCCGGCCGACGTTCTCGGAGGTCGCCTGCCCGAAGCGCTGCGCGCCGCGCAAGTTGAACTTGAAGCTCACCATCGGCTCGTGGGACTGCTGGTCGAAGGAGGGCTGCGCATCGGTCAGCTCGCCGCCATCGGCCATCACCCGGCGCTCGACCGGGACCTTGGCGCCCTTCTCGTCCTTCGACGGCAGCATGTCGACGTCGCCCGACGGGCTGTCGGCGAGCATGCGGAACTCGAGCTTGGCGGTGGAGCCGAGGAGGCGCTCGAGCCGCTCGGGATTCTGTTCGCCCGGAACCTGGATCAGGATCCGGTCGGCGCCCTGCTGCTGGATCGACGGCTCGGTGGTGCCGGTGGAGTCGAGGCGGCGCCGGATGACCTCGATGCCCTGGCTCACGGCCCGGCGGGTGCGGTCGGTGATGCCGGCATCGGTGAGCGTCAGGCGGATCACGCCGCCGGGCTGCTCGGCGATGTCGAGGGTCCGGGCGGCGGTCTGGCCCAGCGAGGTGGTGATCGGCAGCGCCAGCTCCTGCAGCTTCGGCAGGACCTTGGCCCGGGCCGCATCGTCCGCGACCTTCACCTGGACGCCGCGCTGGAGCAGGCCGATGCCGCCGTCGGCGCGGACGTTCTCCTGCTGGAGAACCCGGCGCACATCATCGCGCAGGGCCTTGGCCTGGGACGCGATCAGCTCGTTCTGGTCGACCTCGAGCAGGAGTTGCGAGCCGCCCTGCAAATCGAGACCGAGCACGATGGCCCGCGTCGGCACGACCCAGCTGGGAAACCAGGAGGGCAGGCTGGCGACGAAGCCCTTGCGCTGCTCGGGCGAGAAGAAGCTCGGCACGGCGAGCATCAGCCCCACCAGGATCAAGCCTAGTGTCGCGATGATCTTCGCACGGGAGAAGCGCAGCATCGGCCGTCTGTTTCTCTTTTGGGCCGGCGCTCGGCGCCGGCCGGTTCAACCGGGACGTCAGGCGGCTTTCACCGTGCCCTTGGCGCGGACCTCGGAGATCATCGTCCGGACCACCCGCACGCGGATGTTCGGGGCGATCTCGACCTCGATCTCAGGCTGGTCGTCCGACGCCTTGGTCACGCGCCCGACGATGCCGCCGTTGGTGACCACCGTGTCGTCCCGGCGCACGGACTTGAGCAGCGCCTGGTGGTCCTTGACCCGCTTCTGTTGCGGTCGCAGGATCAGGAAGTACATGATCACGAAGATCAGGACGAACGGGACCACCTGAAAGGCGATCTCCGCTCCGCCAGCGGCCGTAGCGGCCCCTTGCGCGAAGGCGGGGGTGATCAACGAGCGTCTCCTGCAAATGGCGAACGAGCCTGCCGCCGGTTTTCGGCATGGACAGACCGGTCGAAAAGCGCGCGGACTATAGCCAGGGGCTTCCCGAAAGCAACGCCGAAGCGACGCGCCCCTGCGCCGTCCCTACAGCAGCGAGCGGACCGCCGCCGCGAAGGCCTCCGGTGCTTCCTGGGGAAAGTTGTGGCCCACCCCCGCGACGATCTCACGCCGATACGGGCCGGTGAAGTGACGGGCATCCGTGTCGGTCTCGGGTGGCGGCCCGACACCGTCGTCGGCGCCGAGGAGCACGATGGACGGGACGGTGATGTCCGGCTGCGCGGCGAGCCGCGCCTCGGTCTCCACCAGCGCCGCATCGCTCGGGACGAGCCCGAAGCGGTGGCGGTAGGAATGGATCACGACGTCGACGAAGTCGGGGTTGTCGAAGGATTGCGCGGTCTCGGCGAATGTCGCGGCCTCGAAGCCCCAGGTCGGCGACCAGAGCTGCCAGAGCAGGCGGCAGAAGGCGTCCCGGTTCGCCCCGAGACCGGCGCGCCCGCGTTCGCCGTGGAGGTAGTACTGATACCAGAGCCGATGCTCGGTCTCCGGCGCGACGGGCCGCCCGGCAGCCGGGATGTTCTGGATGTTGTAGCCGACGCCGCAGCTCACGAGCCCCGTGGCCCGGCTCGGCCAGAGCGCGGCGACCACGCAGGCGGCCCGGCCGCCCCAATCGTAGCCGGCCAGCACGGCGCGCTCGATGGCGAGGGCGTCCAGGAAGGCCAGGAGGTCGGCCCCGAGGGCCGCCTGCTCGCCGGAGCGCGGGGTCGCCGGATTCAGGAACCGCGTCGGCCCATAGCCGCGCAGGTACGGAACGAGGCAGCGCACGCCGGTTTCAGCGAGCAGCGCCGCGGAGGCCGTGCAGGCGTGGACATCGTACGGGAAACCGTGGAGCAGCACCGCGGGCGGCCCGTCCGCCGGCCCGATCTCCCGATAGGCGACGTCCAGCACGCCGGCATGCACGCGCTTCATCGAAGGCTCCCGCGATTCCCGGGCACGGACCTTACCCGTTCCGTCGCGCAATTGCCGCACGTGCTTGCCGATCCCGGCCGGCGCCCGATTTTCCGTGCGACGAAGAAGCGCGACGGTGAAGAGTGATGGGCCTGCTCGACGATGCGAAGAACCTGATCGGCGATGTTGTCGCGGCGGCCGATCGAGCCTTCGAAGAGGCCGGCAGCGGCAAAATCGCCATGGCCCTGGCGAAGTTCTATCCGGGCGGCTTGGCAGCCTTCCTCGACAGGCTGCGCGCCGACGGACACGGCGCCGCCGTCGAGTCGTGGCTCGCGTCAGGTGAGCGGCAGACGGTGCCGGCGACCGCAGTCGCGGCCTGCCTGCCGGAAGGCGTGACCGAGCGCCTCGCCTACGATCTCGGGGTTCCGGAGCCGCGCGTCGCCACGGCGCTGGCCGAGTTTCTGCCCGCCGCGGTCGCGGACCAGAGCGAGAACGGGGCGCTGAAGCCGCAGCCGAACTTCAGCACGCAGGTGCGCTGAGCGTCCGGGCCTCAGGGGGCGGCGCATTTCATCAGGGGCGGCGCAGTCGCGCAGCTCAGGTAGCAGCTCTGCCTCGCGAAGCAGAACCACGTCAACGTGCCGCTCTTCAGACAGGCGCCGCCGCAATGTCGATATGCGCCGTAGAGCGGCCGGACGAAGACGGCATCCGAGAGGACGCGCTCATCAGCGGCCCGGGTGGTCTCGTTGACCGGCAGCGCCTTCGCCGCGCCGGCCGTCACCAGGAGCACGAGACACAGCGCCAGGGATCTCATGACCGCCAACCGGGGAACGACGTCCAGGGCGGCATACCGGGCCAACGGCCGGGCGCTGTCGAGTAAATTGCGGTTCACGCGAGCCCGCCGCAGGCGGCCGGCCTCTCCCTCTTCCCGATCGGCGCCCTAAAATGCCGGAAGACCGATTGTCTGACGGGAGGCCCATATGAGTCTGCTCAATTCCCTCGGCGGCTCGCTGGGGCAGATGGCCCTCAAGGCGTTGCCGGGCGTGATCCAGCAGGTCTTACCGGGTGGCCTCAACGCACTCCTCGATCAGCTTCGGCGATCCGGCTACGAGAACCAGGTCAATTCCTGGCTCGGGCGCGGGCCGAACGAGCCGATCACCGCGGACGACCTGCGCAAGGTCCTCGACAACGAGCAGGTCCGCCAGATGGCACAGAAGCTCGGGGTCCCGATGGACCAGCTCTTCCCGACCCTGGCCGAGGCGCTGCCCGCGACGGTGGATCATCACAGCCCCGACGGGACGCTGCAGGTGCCCAAGGCCTAGAGCTCGGACGCCGTCACTCCGACCCTGCCCATGAGCCCTAGCTGTTCAGTCCCGAGGTGAGATGGGTTGGGTCGTATCTGAACCGGCCTGGGTCGTCTGCCCAGGCTCGGCAGGTCGCTTCGTATGGCGTGAGGCCGCGTAGGGTCTTGAGCCGCCGGGCGAAGTTGTAGGCATCCAGGAAAGCGGCGAGGTGTTCCCGCAGTTGGTCGTGGCTGTCGTAGTGGTAGCGCTTGACGGTCGCGTCCTTGAGGGTCCGGTTCATGCGCTCGACCTGGCCATTGGTCCACGGGT